>CAZIKS010000007.1:0-9563 GCA_964539795.1 uncultured Pirellulales bacterium | reverse complement strand
ACAAGATTCGCATCATGTTCGCTGGCGCTTCATTTTCGTGACATCCACGAGGACGGTTCGGTCAGCGGCGGGCCGATGTATTTTCTTAAAAGGGGTTTTCATCCGGCGCTGCTGGTTCGGCTGGCAGGCGAAGGTTTTACCCGCAAGTTGGCGGTGGTATTGGCGGCGGCGTTCGCACTGTTTGCAATAATAGCTTCATTCGGTATCGGCAATATGGTCCAGGCCAATTCGGTGGTCAATGGGCTGGGATATATCCTGCCGGAGGCCTGGCAAGAGTCAGAAATGGGCATTGGGGGCTTTCAGGTCAACTGTTTTAATTTTGTTATTGGTTTAATACTGGCAATATTCGTCGGGCTGGTCATTTTAGGAGGGATTCGACGTATCGCCGGTGTGACGTCCAAATTAGTCCCTTTTATGTGCGTAATTTATGTATTGGGGAGCCTAATAGTTCTGATATTGAATATAGATAAGATACCGGGGTGCCTTGCGATGATATTCAGGTACGCCTTCAGCGGTTATGCAGTCGGCGGAGGCATTGTCGGCGCTACAGTATCCCAGGCGATGCGTTTTGGAGTTGCAAGGGGTGTTTTCAGCAACGAGTCCGGGCTTGGTTCATCACCGATGGCTTATGCGGCGGCCAAAACCAAAGAGATGGCGCGTGCCGGTTTCGTGTCTATGCTTGGACCGCTTATCGACACACTTATTATTTGTACAATGACGGCGCTTGTTATCCTGGTAACCGATGCCCGCAGCAGCGGTTTGACCAGCAGTTCACTAACGGCCAAGGCATTTGACCTTGGATTGTTCGGGTATGGACAGTACATCGTTAGTTTCGGTCTAATCTTTTTTGCATATTCGACAACAATAAGCTGGTCATATTACGGCGACCGCTGTGCGGAATATCTTTTTGGTTCGAGGGCGATTAAATGGTATAGATATGTTTATATTGTGCTGATAGTCGTCGGGGCCATCGGAGGTTTAAGAATTATCTGGAACCTGGCCGATATATTTAATGCACTGATGGCGGTACCTAACCTGATTGGTTTGGTAGCTCTGGTTGGTCTGGCGGTTGCTAAGAAACGTGATTACCTGCATCGGTTAAAGGCCGGCGAGTTCGATAAAGTATAATAATATTATTGTCCGAGCGTTAAAATTATGCTTTCAAGAAGGGAGAAAACCAAATGAGATTTAATGTGAAAGTGTTTGCTTTAACCTGTGCGCTGGTGTGGGGGTTCGGGCTTTTCCTGCTGACGTGGTGGATAATAGCCTTTGAGGGAGCAACGGGAGAGCGGACTTTCCTTGGGCTGGTGTACCGCGGGTACACGATTTCGCCCGGCGGCAGTGTGATAGGTCTCGGATGGGCCTTATTGGACGGCCTGGTCGGTGGAGCGATATTTGCCTGGTTGTATAATTTGCTCGCAGGCACAGAAAAGAAATCAAAAATAGCCGCGCAGTAAGAGCAAAAACTGAAGGCACAGCAGAGCCGTTATGCGTTGGTTGTATATGGGAAATCCCGGATTAGTCAAATACCGAACTCCTTTGATTTGCCTTGCTTTGGCAGTGGCAACTTTTATAGCCTTTGAGCAGGTGCGCAATTACGATTTTGTCAGCTATGATGATGATCCATATATAACCGATAATCCGAACGTCAATAAGGGCCTAAGCCTTAAGTCGGTTATATGGGCATTCAAATCCGGGCATATGTCAAACTGGCATCCTGTGACCTGGTTGTCGCACATGCTTGATTGCCAACTGTTTGGGGTTAATCCCGGCCGCCATCACCTTGTTAATGTGTTGTTTCACATAGCGAACACTCTTCTGTTGTTTGGAATCCTGAAGAATATGACCGGTACACTTTGGCGAAGTGCTTTTGTCGCCGCCGCCTTCGCTGTTCATCCGCTTCACGTTGAATCTGTTGCGTGGATAGCTGAACGCAAGGACGTCTTAAGCACGTTGTTCTGGATGCTGACTATACTCGCTTATTATTACTACGCTAAGCGCAGCGGCATAGCAAGATACCTGTTAGTCGTCATCCTTTTCGCTCTTGGTCTTATGGCAAAGCCGATGCTTGTTACCCTGCCTTTCGTCCTGTTGTTGCTTGATTATTGGCCGCTAAATCGCTTACAGTTACGTGTGCAAAATGGGGCAAAGATTTCAATTCCATATCATTTAATTATCGAAAAGGTCCCCCTGTTTATCCTGGCGGCCGGCTCAAGCGTAATAACCTTCTTGGTCCAGCAAAAAGGTGGGTCGGTAGCGCAGATAGAAAACGTGCCGCTAAAACTTCGTACATGTAATGCCCTGGTTTCTTATGTCGGCTATATATGCAAAATGATATATCCGAGGGGACTGGCGGTTTTGTATCCGCTTCGGCCCCATGGGGCGGTATTGTGGCTGTCGATAGTTTCCTTTATAATCTTAGCTGTTGTTTCTGTATGCGTGCTCTTTGCATTCCGGAAGCGGCGGTACCTCATAGTCGGGTGGTTGTGGTATCTCGGGACACTTATCCCGGTTATTGGTTTGGTTCAGGTCGGGATGCAGGCTATGGCCGACCGCTATAGCTATCTTCCGTTGATAGGTATATTCATTATGATAGCCTGGGGCATTCACGAGCTTCTCGCCAAATGGCGCTATCGAAAGGTTATACCGGCGGTTCTGGCCGGCATAGTACTTATCGGGTTTTTATTATGTACTCGAATTCAGGTAAGACACTGGCAAAATAGTTTGACATTATATAAACATGCACTTGCAGTTACTGAAAATAATTACGTGATACATTGCAATTATGGATCTTACCTTAACGAAGGCGGACGCCACGAGGAGGCGATCGAACATTGCCAGAAGGCGCTGCAATTAAAACCTGATTATGCCGATGCACACAACAACTTTGGGGTAATGATGATACAAAACGGTAAACTCGAGGATGCGATCGAACATTTCCAGAAGGCGCTGCAATTAAAACCCGATTATGCCGATGCACACAACAACCTTGGTAATGCATTAGGGTCTCTGGGTAAACACGAACAGGCTATTGAACATTTTCAACAGGTTTTGAAATTAAAACCTGATTATGCCGATGCACACTACAACCTCGCTGTTGTTCTACTCAGGCAGAATAAAGTCGCCGAGGGTATTGCTTACTGGAAAGAAGCATTAAGATTGAAGCCTGACTGGAGTCAGTCGCATAACGATCTTGCCTGGTTTTTGGTCACAGTTAAAGATAAAAATCTTCGCGAACCGGCTGAAGCGATTCGCCATGCAAAACGGGCCTGTGAATTGACACAATACTCCAACCCGCATTTCCTGGACACCTTATCCGTCGCCTGCGCCGTTGCCGGAGATTTTCAAATGGCGATAGAAATCGCTGACAAAGCCCTTCAGTTAGCCGTTGGTAATGAAAAACTGACCAATAAGATTCAAAAACACATTGAGCTATATAAAGCAAATAAGCCTTACTCAAATTGAATAATGGTCAAAATGAGATGAGATTTAATGTGAAAGTGTTTGCTTTAACTTTGCGCTGGTGTGGGGGTTCGGTCTTTTCCTGCTGACATGGTGGATAATAGCCTTTGAGGGGGCAACGGGAGAGCGGACTTTCCTTGGGCTGGTGTACCGCGGGTAAACGATTTCGCCTGGCGGCAGTGTGATAGGTCTCGGATGGGCCTTATTGGACGGTCTGGTCGGTGGAGCGATATTTGCCTGGCTGTACAATTTGCTCGCAGGCACAGAAGAGAAAGCAAAAAAAGCCGAGTAGTAAGAGCAAAATCTGAAGGCACAGCAGAGTCGTTATGTGTTGGTTGTATATGTGAAATACCAGGGAGGAGTCAATAATGACTAAGACAAGAGGATTCACATTAATAGAGCTTCTGGTGGTAATTGCCATAATAGCACTACTAAGGATAGATTGTTGATATTCAGATAAATCAATTTAACTGTCGTAGGCGGTATTATGTCTGGAAAAAACAACAGCTGTCCTGCTGCAACAACGTTTAAATGAGCCAAAAAGCATCACAGGGAGAGTTTTGGGTCCGATAATGACTATTTTCCTTTAAAATTACGTTTCCTGCTAAATTAACAGTCTTTCAATGCCGAAAAAAAAGAACAATTGCGTTGTTTTTTTGCAACATCCATGCTTGACAATTAAAAGATTGTCTTTATTATTTGCATTATGCAGGAACACCATGGTCTTGCTTTAGAAAGGTCAGGTAATATCAATAAGCAACTAAAAAAACGTTCATCAAATCCCAAAAAAATCAGCCGGCTGGCTTTCGGGCCAATAGGCAAATCAATCATCCAGTCACTGCCGGCAGGCGTCGTTATCTTCAATGCAGATTTGAAGATTATCGAAGCCAATCCTCAAGCTGCAAAGCTTCTCGATTTGGACAAATACATCGACAGTACACTGGCCAAAGGTACGAGCAAATCCGGTTCATCGGTACAGGATTGGACGAAACAGTTAAAATCAGTCGTTTCAACGGGGCAAACACATAAGTTCGACAGTGTAAACTATCGATTCCCCAACAAGGATAAAACAAAATCACTACGAATCTTTTGTATACCACTTTTAGCAGGTGAAGAAAGTTCTATGGAGGATTTGAACTATATAAATCAATCCGGCTATGTGAAACGGGCGGATAATACGAACATACAAAACAAAACTCGCCCCGAGACAGCGGCAGCCGGAGGAGCTTTGATAATAGAAGACATAACCGAAAAAGCTGCTCTCCAAAGAGAGCTGACCGGCGCACAAAAGCTGGCCACCGTCGGCAAGCTCGCCTCAAAGGTCGCCCATGAGTTGAACAACCCTATGGATGGAATACTGCGATACGTGAATCTTGCGCTTAGAATTGTAGAGCAGGAGAAACTCGAAAAGCCCAAAGAATATCTCAGCCAGTGCCGGCAGGGACTTATGAGAATGGTCCATATCATAAGCGAACTGCTGGAGTTTTCGCGGAGCACTTACGCTTTAACCGAAGAATATGTCAACATAGAACAGATTATCGAAGATGCCATAAAAATGACGGATATGAAAACGGAATCAACCAATATTCGCGTTCTGCGAAACTATCGGCCGGGCATACCGCAAATCAAGTGCGGCAATCTCTTTCAGGTATTCTATAACCTCGTAAAGAACGCACTGGATTCGATGCCCGACGGAGGTGAGCTGCGCATATCAACGATGCCGTCGGCAGATAATTATATCGCCGTTGAGTTCAGCGATACCGGCGGAGGTTTTGCGCCGGAAAACGCCGAGGCCATATTCGAGCCCTTCTTTACGACAAAGGACAAGGGCAAGGGTACAGGACTGGGTCTTGCAATATGCAGGGAAATAATTGAGCGATGTCACGGGCGGATAACCGCTGAAAATGCTCCCGGAGGGGGAAGTGTATTCACTGTTCATCTGCCGGTTACGAGTGAAAATTGATACAGGTATAGAGTGATGGTAACTATGACAGGCAAAAATATTCTCGTTGTTGATGATGATAAAATCATATTGAATTCACTGTGCGAGTTTTTATCGCTGGAAGAATTTCAAACCCGCGGGGCAGAAACTTTGAAGCAGGCCACAGCCGAGCTGCTAAAGCAAAACTACTGTCTGGTGATAACCGATATTAACCTGCCGGACGGTGACGGCTTCGAGCTATTGGATATAATCAGAAGAGACTATCCTCAGACCGTAGTGGTCGTGATAACCGGTTACGGCACAATCGAAAGCGCGGTCAAAGCTATTAAAAGAGGCGCCTACGATTATCTTACCAAACCAATCATTGATGACGAGTTGCGCTTAGCGGTCGAAAGAGCTATAAATCAGCAAACGCTTATGAGTGAAAACGAGAGTCTGCGTTTGCAACTCGAGCAAAAATACAGCCTGGAAAACATAGTCAGCCACGATTACAAGATGGCCAAAATTTTCGACCTCATTGAGGCTGTTGCCGACAGCGGAACAACCATACTGATGACTGGGCCCTCGGGCACCGGCAAGAGCGTGCTGGCGCGTGCGATTCACCACCGTTCCAGCCGGCGCAATAAGCCGTTCGTCGAAGTTAGTTGCGGAGCCCTGCCTGAAACACTGCTTGAAAGCGAACTGTTCGGGCATGTTAAAGGCTCATTTACCGGAGCTATAAGCAATAAGAAAGGTAAATTCTTGGCAGCGGACGGAGGCACGATTTTCCTTGACGAAGTGGCCAATGCATCACCGGCTCTGCAGGTAAAACTCCTGCGCGTCCTCCAGGACAGGCAATTCGAGCCCGTCGGCAGTAATAAGACCAGGACCGTGGATACACGAATCCTGCTTGCTTCGAATAAGGACCTGGAAAAAGAAGTAAAGAACGGCAGATTTCGTGAAGATTTATATTACCGAATAAACACGATAACGGTGGACTTACCGCCTCTGAACGACAGGGTCGGCGATATTCAGCTTCTGGCGAAGCACTTTCTGCATATATACTGCATCCAGCACAAAAGAGAAAAACTCGGCATCACCGGTGAGGCATTCGAGTACCTCGAGCATTATTCGTGGCCGGGAAATATTCGCGAACTTGAGAATGTAATCGAGCGTGCCGTTTTGCTCAGTAAAGAAAAATACATCACCCTCGAGGATTTGCCAGGTTCCGTCAAACAAAACCAACGTCGAGGTCAGGAAGACTACAAGCCGGTGAGCTTAAAGGAATTGCTGGCCGAGCCTGAAAAAGATTTTATTCGTCGGGCGCTCGAAGCCAACCACTGGAACAGGCAGGAAACCGCCCGTGCGCTTCAGATAAACCGCACAACCTTATTCAAGAAGATGAAGCATTACGGCCTGTACGATGAAGCCGAAAGATTAGGACTAACCTGAGAATTGATTATTAAAAGATAAGTCATCGAGTGACTAAAAAGGAGACATTATGAAGCAGAACATGTCACGTCGTAAGTTTCTGGCAGTAACGGCAGCAGCAGCGGCCGCCGCCGTCTCGCCAAACATCGCAAAGCCCTCGCCCAAAAACAAAGAAACTGTAAAATCAATGAAGATTGGACTATATACCATCACATACCTGGGTATATGGTATACCGGCCAAGCGATGGAACTGTCCGAACTGATGCGCTTTATTAAAAAACAAGGCTGGGAGGGCGTTGAATTTGATACGAAAAGACCGCACGCAGCCCCGATGGATTTATCAAAGGACGATAGAAAGCGATTGCGCGATTTAGCTTCTGAACTGGACCTCCCTATCACCGCCGTTTCTCCGAACTGCGACCTGTCCAGCCATATCCCGGAACGCCGGGAGGCTATGATTTGCTATGTGCGGGAGTGTATTAAGTTAACGCGCGACTTAGGCTCTCCAATCTGCAAGATATTCGCCGCCTGGCCGGGAGTGATTGTCCGTGACCGATTAGGCAGCTATCATTATACACGCAGCCTGCCGGAGCCATATCCCGACTGGGCCGGCGAGCGATGGGACAATGTAGTGCAGGCCTTGAAGGAACTGTCAAAATTTGCCCAGGACCAGGGAATTGTATTGGCGCTTCAGAACCATCGCCCGGTCACAATGAATTATGAGGATGTATTGAAAATGATTAAGCATGTCGGCTCACCGGCATTGAAAGCCTGCATCGACAACGGAACAAAAGAGGCCGTAGAGCAGGCGGGCGAACTTCTCGTCCACTCACACTATAACGGCGAGTTTCGTAGAGACAATGACGGCCGACTTAGAAGCACACACAAAATCGGTTATGGCCCATACGTCGATGCCCTCGTGGCCTCAGGATATAATGGATTTATCAACTGGGAGTTCTGCCATCCTGCGATGAAATTCGGCAAGCGGGCCGGCATTGACTATGTCCACGAACAAACACGCATGGCCCTGGAATATATGAAGCAGCTTCGCTCCGAAGCCCAGGCAGGCATACAACACAAAGGATAACAAAACAACAACTCCAATATCCGGGACTGTTTAGAAAGCTTTAGGATATGAGACTAATCGAGCGGCTGATTATTTTATCCGTCGTTACAACCGGCGTTTGTATTATACAGTCCTGTGATACATCTGATGACAGTTCAGCAGATTTTTCTATAGGCCGGTCTCCCATAACAGCCAACGTAAAAAATCTCCATAACAGGCCTTCCAAAATCTATTGTCCCTGCAACAATATGCCCGGCCGAGACCTTGTATTTGACCTGACCATTGAAAATAACACCGAAGAAGCAACAACAGTGTATGCATTTGTCTGGGTGACAAACGACCATGTATCGCCGCCCGAGCGGGCTCTCTGGCCGACATCCGCCGTAGACTCCTGCCTGACCGAAACCGGCGAACTAAATGTCACCGACTACACCGCCGGCGCTAAAATAAATCTCAGCGGCCGGGATTCGGCAACGCTATCAGCAAACTCTATCCTCCAGCCGTTTGGATATTATAAAGGCCAACTGCTCGACTTTCACGAACTGCGAATTGAATTGTGGTCAAATAACGGCAGCTGCATTTTCGAAAAGACCGTCAACCTAAGGTAGCTAAAAGCCGTCAGCCTGATTTGTTAATCTTTTTCTGCCGTGTAGATACCGATGGAGTACCCTTTTTTGCCCTGATTTGCATCGACAGCGATAATCCATTTCTCTCCGTCCCACCACGGGTCAAGCTGATGCATATTAACAGCGTTCCAGCCGCTTCCGTCGGCTTCCAGAATTGGGCTTTCGGGTATCTCGTGCTCGACGTATTCTGTTTTGGTTAGCAAATCAACTTCGAACGCCCTGACTTTCTCCCCGTACATAACGTCGCACTTCTGCCCAAGCCTGATAATTCGGCCTCCGTCAAAGACAAATGCACGTCCGGCCGGTCTTGCTTTGCTAAGGTCGTTACTGATAATCGGGTTCTTAGGATGTTCAACCCACCCGCTGGTCAGATTGTCCGAATAATAAAGGTAGCAATCCTGGTTCGTGCTGCCGACAAACATCCACCACGTGTCATTATATCTGAAAACCGAGGGGTCAACGAAAGGCCTCCCCTTTGCTACAGTAGAAACGTGCTTCCAGCCGTAGGGAAAATTGGCCGCCTTATATACACGCACCTCCTCGGCGGTATAGGTCTCGGGAAACATATAATAATCATCTTTGTATTTGAGCACACAGGGGTACGTATGATGATAGCCGGGCGAGAGGACCACCCTCTCATAATTCCAGTGCAAACCGTCATTGCTCCTGGCAAGTGCGATTTCAGCATAACCCGGGTCGGCGGCGAATATCTCGAAGAACATATACCACCTGCCGTTTTCAAAGAATAAAAACGGGTCCGCTAAGAAGTCCGCATCTCTGTCGGTTACATCGGCAGCCGTCAAAACCGGATTTGTAATGCCTTCCGGATCTGACATATTAAACGGCGGGAATTCCACAGCCGTCCAGTCCGGGATAGTATTGCTCTTTGAGGCACAGCCGGCCAGGACCAAAAGGCAAAGTCCAATCAATACTAAAGATGAGTTTTGCTTTGAAGTTTTCATAAATTTCTCCATTAACAAAATTCCATTATTCTTAGAACCAATGCCCGGGACTGGAGTCGAACCAGCACGACCCTAAGGTCACTAGCCCCTCAAGC
>CAZIKS010000006.1:9737-40480 GCA_964539795.1 uncultured Pirellulales bacterium | reverse complement strand
GAGAACAGGCTGAGGATTTCTTTCAGGAAACCTTTAAGCGTGTGCACGAGAAGGCCCATACATTTCGTGGTACGCGACTTAAAGCCTGGCTGTTAACAATCGCAACAAATATTGCAATAAGTGGATTGCGCAAAAACAGGCGGTTGAAAGTAATGTCGTTAGAGGAAAAAACCGATTGTATCAATAGAGACTGCGAGGAGCCGGGAGCTGTCGCTATTTTAGATAATTCGTGTAATCCTTTAGATGAAGCATTAAAAGCCGAGCGAACAGAGCAGGTACGAC
This sequence comes from uncultured Pirellulales bacterium, assembly GCA_964539795.1. Taxonomy (GTDB): domain Bacteria; phylum Planctomycetota; class Phycisphaerae; order Sedimentisphaerales; family Anaerobacaceae; genus CAZTKW01. The sequence goes on along the minus strand of CAZIKS010000006.1, from coordinate 40,198 downwards.
AGGCAATTGGTTTTTTGCCGACCAGACAACGAGCTACACTTGTTCTGGCTTACTATCGGCAGATGAGCTATCCGGAAGTGGCGGCTGTCCTGGGTTGTTCTGTTGGTACGGTAAAAACGCAAATGTATCGGGCACTGAGGACACTGGCGCAGAAACTGCCTGAATTCGGCGGAGAAACGAAATGAAGCGTCACTTGACAGAAAAAGAACTTATAGAATATCAGTTCGAGCTGGGCTCTGAGAGGCGGGCGGGGGAAATCTTCAGCCACCTCAAAGGCTGTGCCGACTGTCGTCAGCGAGCTGAACAGCTAAAACGTAAATTCGCTTCGCTGGATTTGTTGCGTGGAGAGGCAGAAGTTTCCGATAAGTTGATTTCCGACACTATAGAGCAAGCGAAGAGGGGCACTAAATCGACGATATTTGCGTTCAGGAAGCCTGCATGGATGGGTGCGGCGGCTGCGGTTTTGCTGATGGGATTGACGCTGCTGGTATCTGACATTGGAAGAGACGAAAAACAAAGCCGTCAAATTGCGAAAGGCCTAAGACCAGCGGCAGAAGAACTTGAGCATGAAGATTCGTCTAAGGCAACTTTAAGAATGGATTTTGACAGAAGAGCTACGGCTGAGACGAAGGTGGCAGCTGCAAGAGCAGCGGGGAAACCGAAAGCCGGGACAGGGATGAGAGGTATCGCAGATGATATGATTACCGGGGCAGAAGTGCCGGAGAAAGCGCCTTTTGCTCCAGCCAGCGCTATCGAACTGGTTACATTGCCGCGGCGGGATAATGTGCAGATTACGATATATAATTCTGCGGACCTGACTTTAGTACGGGAGAAGCGGAACCTGACGCTGAAAAAGGGGTGGAACTGGCTTCAGTTTATGTGGGCGAATACGCTGATAGACCCAACTTCGCTTAGCCTGGAACCGCTGCAAGATGGAGATAAAATTGATATTCAGCAGTTGGTATTTCCCGCGAGGCTCAAGGATATCGGCAGATGGCTTATTCGCTCAGAGGCCGAAGGGCAGGCGCCTTTTGAAGTTACTTATTTTACAAGCGGTCTTAGCTGGCGGGCGTTTTATATGGGGACACTTTCAACAGATGAGCAAAAAATGAAACTGCAGGGCTATGTCCGTGTAGCGAATAATAGCGGCGAGGACTATGAGAATGCCCAGACGCGGCTGATAGTGGGCAAAGTCCACCAGCTTGACGAAATAGCGGAATTGGCTAAACGTCAATACCCCTACAACAGACCAGATGCACTCCGACGTTCGAAATCTGAGGCCAAATCACAATTCTTCTTAGGGGATGTACTTTCGAATGAAAGCGGGAAATTAGGGATACCTGTTGAGAAATATAAGCCTAAGGAAATAATGAAAGAAGGTCTTAGCGAGTATTTCCTTTATACCATTGAGGGCACTGAAAGCATACCTGATAAGTGGGGCAAACGGTTGCTTTCGTTTGATGTGGATGATATCGAAGTCAAAAGTTTATACAAATATGATGAGCAGCGCTGGGGTAAGCAGACAATAAGATTTCTAAGTTTCATCAATGACGAGGAGCACAATCTCGGCGATACACCGATTCCAGATGGAGATGTGAAGATTTATGGACTGGCGGATGACAAAGGACATCTATCTTACAAAGGCGGAACGAATATTAAATATATCCCGGTCGATGAAGAGGTTGAGCTAAATCTCGGCGCTGCCCGGCTGGTCGGAGTCGAACCGGTTTTGACGGATTTTGGGACGGAAAACTTCGTCTTCGATGTTAATGAAAATATCACCGGCTGGGATGAATTACGCAGATGGAAAATGGAAGTTACCAATACCCGCGAGCTTGCAGTGAAATTTGAAATCACCCGAGGTTTTAATACCGCGTATTGGAATTTAGAGTATGAGGGCCAGAATGTTTCTTACGAAAAACACGATGCCACCCACGCTCGTTTTACGCTTGAGATAGAACCTCGAAGTAAGAAGACTTTTGAATATAGCGTGAGAACATATCATGGGACCAGAGAAGAAATATTTACAAAACAACATTCAAAGGAGACCAAATCATGAAGATTGAAAGAGGAAAACTAATTGCGATTTTGCTGTTGTTTGTTTGCAGCGGGATTGCAGATGGCAGGATTAAGCTTGTAGCTCTGCCTGAGCGGGCAGCGACAGTGATTCGGCTGGACAATCCGTATGCTACGCTGATTGAAGAAGAACGCGTGCTGACGCTGCAGAAAGGCCTTAATAAGGTGGATTTTTCATGGAAAGGCGTCAGTATCGATGCAGACTCTATTCGTCTGACGGTGCTCGACCATCCCGACAAGGTGACACTTTTGAATGTCAGCTATCCTCCCAATGAAGCTGCGTTAGTGTGGGAAATCAGCAGTGACAGTGACTACGCCGAGACGGTCCGTATCAGTTATCTGCTCCGGAATATCGACAGGCTGATAACATATAAAGCCATCGCAGACAAGGGCGAAACTGCAGTTGATTTGAAAAGTTACCTGGTACTAAGAAATTTTTCAGGAGAGGATTTTGACCTGGCACGGGTACTTTTGGACTACGGCGAGGCCTTCGAGCAGGGAATCGACCACGAGGAGACCAAACAGATGCTGTTTCTAAAAGCCGATAAAGTCCCTATTCGCAAGGTCTGGACATTCGATGCGGGGAAGCTGCCGTGGGACCCTGAGAAATTAGAAAACCAGAACGTGGGTATTCCTGTGAGCTATGAAATCACAAACAACAAGAAGAGCGGCTTAGGGGAATTTTCTCTATGGGGCGGCAAGGCCCGACTGTTCCAGGGTGACGGGTACGAAGGTACTATATTCTTAGGGGAAGATGTAACAGGACAGATTCCCGTCGGTGAAAAGGCCGAACTCTATATCGGTGACAGCAGGGACATCGTAGTTACCCAGCGGAAAATGAGAGATGAACAAATCAACTTAAGAAGAAACAACAGAGGCCAGGTGATTCTTTTCGATACCGATGAGGAAATCGTCGCAAAGTTAGAAAACTTCAAAGACAAACCCGCCGTTCTCACGATGATTCAACACATACCAGGCCAGTGGGACATGAAAAAGTGTAATATTAAATATGAACGCAAGGATGCCGAGACGCTCAAATTTGAAATCAAACTTCCGGCACACGGCAAGAAGGAACTGAAGATGCGATACCATCGGCGAAATGTTCGCCCGGGAAAGGAAATCGATATTTATAGATACTAATCAAAATCTCTAATCAAAGGAGAACCAAAATGAAACGCATAATATTTGCTTTACTTATAATTTTCACGGCAAGCAAGCCCGGTTTGGCCAAGATAGATTTAGTAACGCTGCCCAGCCGTGACACGGTTCAGCTTACTATTTACAACTCTGCAGACATGACATTGGCCCGGGAAAGCAGGGCACTGACCTTAAAAGAAGGACAAAACAAACTACAGTTTTCCTGGGCGAATACACTTATCGACCCAACGAGTCTGGAGATGCTGCCCAAAACAAACGCAGATAGAATCGACATCGCGGAATTAACTTATCCGGCGAGGGTGACAAACTTGGGCCTGTGGAATATTGAAAGCAGCTTTGGCGGTAAAGTACCGGTAGAGATTACGTATCTGACAAGCGGGCTTTCCTGGCGAGCGTTTTACATGGGTACTTTAACCGAAGATGAAAAGTCAATGCGTCTGCAGGGTTATGTCAGAGTTACCAACAACAGCGGAGAAGACTATGAAAATGCCCAGACAAGACTGATTGTCGGTAAGGTCCATATCCTTGACAGAATCGCAGATTTAGCAAGAAGGCAATACCCATACGGCAGGCCCGGTGTAGCAGCGCCAATATTCGTTGGAGCACCTATCAAGAGGGGTGTTAAGGTACGAGAAGAGATGATGAAGGCTATGGACAAAGCAGATATGGCCCCCAAAGAAATCAAAAAGGAGGGTCTGAGTGAGTATTTCCTTTATACGATAGAAGGGACAGAAACGATTCCGAACGGATGGTCGAAACGGCTGATTAGCTTTGATGTCGAGGAGGTCCCTGTAGTAAATCTGTATAAATATGAAGAAAAAAGATATGGGCCGAGCGTTATCAGATTTCTAAGTTTCAAAAACGACGAAGAGCATAAGCTCGGCGATACACCCATTCCCGGAGGCATATTAAAAGTTTACAGGGGCGTCGATAACGAGCAGCACCTCGGTTATGTCGGCCAGTCAAGCTTCAAGTATATTCCCGTAGATGAAGATGTAGAGCTAAGCCTTGGCCCGGTAGCTGATATAGTTGTTGAACCCAAGCTTCTGGACTTCAAGACGGAAAACTACAGATTCAATAATAAAAAGAATATAGCAGGCTGGGATGAGATTCGAAAATTCAGTATCGAGGTGAGAAATACGCGTGAGCTTCCTGTAAAGGTTGAAATTCAGCGAAACTTTGGTACTCAGTATTGGAATCTTGAGAAAAACGGCGATTTTGGCCAGTTTGAAAAAGTTGACCTGGATACGATTAAATTCACCCTGATGGTTGAGCCTAATTCAATTAGAAAGTTTGAGTATACGCTAACGACATACCACGGCACCAGAACGGAAGACTGGGTAACGTCTTCCCGAAGAAATTAGCATGGTTGAGTATCCGGGTATAGGAAATCAGAATATTAAAGCCCGCTTTATGGCGGGCTTTTTTTGTTTTTCTGCGCCATTGCTAAAAAAACAATTTAGCTACACACTGACGACATATCACGGCACCAGGACACAATAAGGAAGATTCCATTGAAGGGCCAAAAAGAGCTATAGTATAGAAACATGTAACTGTGTCAATCTCGACCATCACAACCTCAAAGGGGAAAGGATAAAGAAGCGGATGGTTTAGACATACGTATATTTAGAGCGTGGTCAACCAACGGAAGTTCAAAACGTTTGTCATTTTATGCAGTTTTTAAAGTCTTTGATATTACAAGTCTTATGGATTTGTAATTTTTGCGGTTTTGTGAGATATATTTTGTTTTGGCTGTAGTACAGTTGTATGGATTTTGCTCACACATTACAAACCCCTTGTCACAATACTTTTTGACTTCATAAAGAAGACGGGAGGAAATAAATACATTCAGAGCATCATTTTTGGCACTTTGCTACCGGAAAGTCAGAATTTCGCGTGTTCCCAGATGAATTATTGCATTTTCAGGCCTGTCAAGAATCGCCAACTTTGCCTTGCCGATTAGGGAAAAAAATGGTATTAGCATTGAATAAAGTAATGCCATAAAGCGTATATAAGTATGAAAGAATGTGGCTTTGTCGAATGAATTTAAACTCAAGGCCGGGAGTCGGAGAAATTGAACTGCTTTTGTGAAGAAGAATCTATAGCAATACAGCAATGTCGGAGGGGGTCTGCAAAAGCATTTGAAGCTATTGTCAGAAAATATATGAAACAGGCATATTTTATTGCGCTCGGGCTTGTGGGTAATCATGAAGATGCACTGGACCTGTCTCAAGAGGCCTTTTTCAGGGCATATTCCAAGATAAATCAGCTTAATCCAAAACGAAAATTCTTTCCCTGGTTCTATCAGATTCTGAAAAACCTGTGTTTTAGTCACTTGAGAAAGCGGAGCGGGCGTCATCAACAGAACTTAGAAGAAGTTGACGATGTCCAAGTTGCGAGCAGTGCCGGCAGCTGTTTTGACCCACATGCAGTTGCAGAAAGAAATGAGGTAGAGGAACGTGTTTGGAAAGCGATTGACCAGCTCAATGAAAAACATCGCGAGATGATAGTATTGCGACACTTTCAGAACCTTTCTTACGAAGAGATTGCTCAGATTCTTTTATGCACGAGAGGCACTGTGATGAGCAGGTTATATAATGCACGTAAAAAACTAAAAGAGCTTTTAGACAAATAAAAAGGAGGTAGGCAGCAATGACTTGCCCCGATTATGTAGATTTGATGATGGCTTATCTGGACGATGAGCTTGACTGTGAGCAAAAAAAGGTTTTTGAAGAACATTTGGCATCCTGTCCTGTATGCAGGGGGGAATTGGAAGAGTTTAAGCGTCTGAATCGAATCACTGACGAAGTAAAGTTCGTTGAGCCCGAAGATCGGATATGGAGGCTGTACTGGTCAGGTGTGTATAACCGTATCGAGCGAGGCGTGGGGTGGATTTTGTTTTCAATATCCGCTATCCTGCTGTTGATATACGGCGGCTTCAAGGCGATAGAAGATCTCATCAAAGACCCGACCGTCGATATTATATTAAAAGCTGGCCTCTTGGCGTTGATAGCGGGATTGGCAATTTTGTTTGTGTCAGTATTGCGGGAAAGACTTTATTTCTGGAAAAAAGACCGTTACAAAGATGTAAGGAGATAAAAAAATGCTGCTATCGACGACTGGAGATATCGAGGGGAGAAAAATTATAAAGCATCTGGGGCTTGTTCGAGGTAATACGATTCGTGCCAGGCATATCGGAAGAGACATTATGGCGGGCCTTAGAAACCTGGTTGGAGGAGAGATAAGCGATTATACGAAGATGATGGCCGAATCCCGGGAACAGGCAATCGACCGAATGATAGAAGAGGCACAAAAGCTCGGTGCAAATGCGGTTGTGGGTATGAAATTTGCCACATCAATGGTTATGCAGAGCGCATCGGAAATTTTAGCCTACGGCACAGCGGTCGTAGTGGAGTAACGTGGATTCGGAGTTCGTGTTTTTTGCAGGCGTTGCGATTTGAAATTTCGATTTAGAAAAACAGGCAATACTCAGAAAGGAGATTGATTATGAGTGTATTATTAATTTATGGTCTGCTGGCCATTATACCCGGCCTGCTTCTGGTATTAATGGCGGTGTTCGGCGCAGATACAGATGTTGACGCAGATGTCGATATGGATATTGATGCGGATTTGGATGTAGACGCAGGTGCAGGCGATTTCGGAGAGCCCGGTATATTAAGTTTAAAACTGATATTATTTTTCCTGGTTGGTTTTGGCGCAGGCGGATATTTGTCTTTTTATTTTAAGTGGCCCCTCCATCATGTTATTTGTGGTCTGGTCGGTGGAGGAACAGCCTGGTTTCTCGGTTATAATCTGCTTAAGCTTCTGTACAAACAACAATCAACAAGCCAGATTAGGCTGGCCTCATTTGTCGGGAAACAGGGCAGAGTGGTTGTTCCAATACCAAAAGACGGAGGTACCGGCGAAATAGAAGCAACCAACGAACAAACAGGTCAAAGTACTTACTTCAATGCAAGAGCGGCTGATCCCGAGAGAGAATACAAAAGAGGAGAGTTTGTCAAAATAAAGTCGGTTGCGGGAAAAACGGCAGTTGTGGAGTAGAAGTCATTTTGTAAGCTAGCAATAAAAACACTAATATAATTTTAAGTAAAGGAGAATTATTATGGAGAGTTTAGGTTTGATAATTGTTATTGCCGTTCTGGTTGTTTCGGGAATTTCGATTGTGCTGATTCTCGCAAATAACTGGTTGAAAGCAGAACCAAACGAGGCGTTGATTTTCACAGGAAGAAAAAACAAGGTAAAAACCAAAGATGGAACTGTTATTGTCAGGGGATGGAGAGCTATTGTCGGCGGGGCCAAATTCAAAATTCCTGTTTTGGAAAAAGTCAATCGAATTTCCCTTAAGACAATGAATCTTGCTGATGTAAGAGTAGAAAAGGCATATTCAAAAGAAGGTGTTCCTGTAACTATTGATGCTGTTGCAAATGTGAAGATATCCGGTGAGGAAGGAATGATTGCCAGAGCAGTAGAAAGGTTTCTTGGAACAGACGACAGACAAATTCAACAGATTATTAAAGAAACACTGGAAGGGCAACTGCGTGATATTATCGGTGTTTTGACTGTTGAGGAGCTTTACCAAAAGCGAGATATGTTTGTAAACAAAGTTCTTGAGCAGGCCGGTGAGGAATTAGCCAAAATTGGTGTGATAATTGACATCATCAACATTCAGGATATTCGTGACGAAAGAGGATATCTTGAAGCTCTTGGAATAAAGAGAACCGCCGAAGTTAAAAGGGATGCGGCAATTGGGCAGGCAGAAGCCGACAGAGATGCAATGCAGGAATCAGAAACTGCCAGAAGAGAGGGCGAAGTCGTCAGGGCTGAACAGGAGAAACAGATCGCAGAAGCGGAAAAAAATCGTGATGTTGCAAGACAGCAGTACCATGGTGAAACTCTTGCTGCTACCAAGAAAGCCGAACAACAAGGTCCTCTTGCCGAAGCAAAAGCAAGACAGGAGGTTGTTATTCAGGAACAGAAAGTCCTTGAAGAGCAACAAAGAGCAAGAGAAAAAGTTGAGGCAGCCAAAGCAGAGGCTGAAGAGCAAAAGTACCGGGCGGAAGTTGTTGTGCCTGCTGATGCAGAGAAACAATCGGCTATTCTTAAAGCCGAAGGTGAAAGTCAGGCTATTTTGAAAGTAGCCGAAGCAAGAGCCAAAGGCACTCAATTACAACTCGAAGCTGAGGCTGAAGGCTTGCGGAAGAAAGCTGAAGCCTGGAATGCCTATGGAAAAGCAGCACAACTTAATCTCGCTTTAGAGGCTATCAAAACAGTTGCTGATGCAGGAGCCAAATCTATCGGCCAGGTTAAGTTTGACAATGTTGTTGCTATCGACAGTGGAGGCGGGGATGGTGACAGTGCAGTAAACCGACTTATGACCGCCGCCCCTGGAGCTCTTGTAAAGTTTCTGGAACAGATGAAAGCTGCTACCGGAATCGACTTAGCAAAGAGACTACAGGAAATTAGTGACATGCCGGATGATAAAGCTGCTGTTACAGTTTCAGAGCGAAGTAAATCCTCTGATAAGCCGGCAAAAACGGGAAATGCTTCTAACAAAAAAGAATAATTTCCAGCCGGTTTGCAAATGAATAAAGTTGCAGAACGGGACATATAATGCCTTTTCATAACTGTTTGACATAGAAAATGTTGATTATGAAAAAAAAGCTGCGGAAATTTTAAGGGAACGCAAATATGATAAACGTGGTTAATGTGTGGCACCATTATGGTATCAAGCCGATTCTTAGAGATGTTTCTTTGACGGTAGAAGCAGGTGAATTAATTGCCATAATGGGGCCTAATGGTATGGGTAAAAGCACCCTGCTCGGTCTTATGGGCGGCGTTCTGTGGCCCATTAAGGGATACGTGGAAATCGACGGCCATCGACGCCGCAACAGTATCGAAGAGGAAATCGAGATTCGCAAAAAAGTTCTCTACCTTCCAGACAATCCTTACCTGCCGTTATACAACACAGGCCGTGAGTTTTTACTGGCTGTGGGTAGAGTTTACGAGGTTGAAGAAGAGCGTTTGATGGACCATGCCGAACAGCTTTTGAAACTATTCGATTTACACGAAAATGCCGATTCACCCATTCATTCCTATTCGACCGGGCAAAGAAAAAAAATCGGTATATGTTCGGCCCTGGTGAGCGAAGCTTCCATTCTCATCCTTGATGAACCGTTTTCCGGGGGCCTTGACTCCTCTGCGCTGATGGCTTTGAGCCAGGTGCTCAAACGTCTGGCCGACCGTAAAGATGTCACCGTGGTTATGGCTGTGCCCGTGCCAGAGTTAGTTGAATCGCTTGCACACAAGATAGCTGTAATAACTCAGGGTAAAATATTAGCTTACGATAGTGCAGAAGGCCTGCGAAAAGTTGCAGGCTGCAGCGGGGGGCTACCTGATGTACTTGAAAAACTGATTCATCCTGAGGTGTTTGACAATATCGAAAACTACCTTCATGGGAGGAAGTCATGAACAGACAATGGCGTCAGGTCCTGCCACCACTACATATTACAGCTATACTGAGCACATTCTATCTGCTTACATACCTTATGGACCTTTATCTTATCCGCCTGGGTATTGAAATCCCTGAAGAAATACTCAAAATCAGAATACTGATATTGGCTCTGGCTTCGGGCTTATACGGTTTCTATCGAGTTCGTTTTTTTCATCCATTCTACAACAGTAAGTATTGGCAATGGCTTTGCTTAAGCCCCTGGTCAATAAAGAATCCGCTACCACAGGGCCCTGTCCATCTTATATGGGTAGATCTGGCCATACTGGCGGTATTGACACTTCTTGCCTACTCCAACATACCGCATTTAGCACCTGTACCGGCTGTTGCCTTTTTAATTGTTTACCTTGTGATGATTTTTTTCACATTCCAAGCAGAGCAGATCATTTTTATTGTCCTTTTGCCTTTTCTTGCTCCCCTTGTGTTTTATCCATTTGCAAACCTGTATGTTGCGATATTGGCGCTTATTTTTCTATATTTCTTGTGTTATGCCGGTTTCCACTGTTTTTTAAAAGAGTTCCCCTGGAATACTCGATACTGGAGTATCGACGCTGTCAAAGAATTCCGAAAAAAGGCCATAGAACAACTCGGATGGCCTTTCAAATTCCTCAAAACTTATGATGATACTCATATGTCCTATTTTGGAGCATTTCTATTTAGCCTGCTGTTGACGTGGTGGCTTCACGTTATCCGCTGGGTTATTAGTGAACCTTATCAACCTGCCCTACTCGTGCCTTTAGCTGTCCTTGTGGCATTTTGGAGAATTGTTGTTTATGGCGGTATCAATCATCCACCTATCAGCCTAATGGGTCGTATTTTTACAGGCCGTTTGATAATTCCCGGATATGACAAAATTTTCATTGCACCGATTTGCATCTTACTGGCTGGAATACTGCTGCCATTTGTCCTTGACTATTATGGCGTTGTCACAGAGTGGAATTTTGAAATATGTTTTTTCCTGATTTTCTTTTTAGCCTTTTCGCTGCCTCCAACATTGAACAAGTGGCGATTGACCGGCGCATATCGAATTGGCCGCCATGTTCAGCAACTTCGGACGAAACCACCAAGCCCTCAGGACCAGGCGCTGTTCAAGTTCATTTCTGCAAAATTCAAGTCAACCAAATGAGTCCATTTTTTTACTTCTATTATTCTCCATTTGATACAAAATCATTACTGTAGCGTTAAAAAAACCATATGTAATTTGGTTTTACTCATTACCACCACAAGGTCTGCGGCATAGGACATTTCATCCGCTCGTGGCCAGAGTAGCAATCGGAAGTTCCAAACGTTCATCATTTTTGCGATTTTATGAGCTATTTGGGGTTTGGGTTGTATTTTGGTTGTATGAATTTTCCTTACTAATTACAGCCGTAAGGGCATCACACAGAGTCGATAAGAAAGGTTGCATTTCAAGACAGACTTGATATTCTATTGGGAAAGAGGCTTAGCAGGTTAGTTAAGAAAGGATATACAGGGTTATTTGGAAAATTTCAAATATAATAAAGACGAACCGAATGCAGAGTCAATTTTCGAGAGGAACAAAATGAATAGTTGCCGTATCCCATATAAATATTTGGTTTTTTTGTTGGCCGGTTTTTTGTCGTTTTCAGCTAAGCCGGGTATAGCTTTACAGAGGCAGCTTGTCTATGAGCATATTGATGTGAAGATGACCCTTAACAGGGACACGTCCATCGATGTTGTGGAAACACAACGGGTACGGCTAAGCGGAGACTGGAACGGTCTTTATCGCTATTACTCGCTGCACGGATGTGATGGGATTGAAATTATAGATGTTAGTGAGAACGATGAAGTTTATGAGAAAGGCAGTATCAGGCGTAAGGGCGGCTACATCGTCGAAGAGGTAAAAGGCAAGATTAATGTCAAGTGGCGCAGCCGTAATGCAGCGGATCCACCCTACAGCAACACAACAACCACTTTTCAAATCCGCTATCGAATCAGGGGAGCTATTGGTCAGTATCGCAGGCGTGATGTTCTTTACTGGAAACCACTGATTCGAGATTGCGAGTACCGCATTAACGAGGCCGCTGTAACGCTGACCCTTCCGGAAGCAGTCGAGCCAGACCTGCTCGAGGTCATCTTTTATACCGAGGCCCCTCAGGCAAAATGGCAAATCAATCAGCAAGACAGACGATTGGTTCATTTCAGCGCCAAGGGAATCGACCGGAAAGACAAATTCGAGATAAAAGTATCGTTGCCAAAGGGCATGCTGGAAAATTACAGCAGTGCAACTAATACCTATACCTTCCATATCAAGCCCTGGGTCTTTCCAGTTGGTGCAGTTGCAGCGGTGCTTATGTTATTAATCATATGGTCTAAGGTCGGCAGGGATCCGGTACCAGAACCACAACAAGTTTATAATATTGACGTTCTTAATATCATGCCCGGGCTGGCTGGGCTACTGATCGATGAGAGCTTTGACGTTCAGGATATAACGGCGACAATCATTGACTTAGCCCGACGGGGTTATATTCACATCGATGAAATCAGACAGAAGCAGATGCTCAAACCCGGTTGCTACGAATTTGAACTGGCTAAAGTACCTGAGAAAGACGAACTGGCCAGCTACGAAGAACTTCTGATAAAGAAGCTATTTCTGGACCATTTAGCTGAAGGACAAAAAGTAAGCAGCGACCAGTTAGAGAATCACTTTTATCGACACATTCCTAATATCAAGAAAAAAGCGTGGCAACAGGTTCAAACGTTGGGCTGGTTCGTGATACTGCCGAAAAAAGCCAAAATGCTTTTTCTTATGATAGGCGTGATTGTTATCTTGCCTTCTTTGGCACTGGCGGCCATTGAGGATGTGGAGGTGCTTTTTTTTGCCTTGTGGGGATCAATGTTTGCTGGAATTCCCGGCATGATGCTCGTATCCAACGTGAAGCGTAACGGTTTCAAAGGTTTGTTGAAAAGTGTTTTCTTTGTTCCTTTTGTTGTTATCGGTTTGGGAGTGATTTTCACAGTGTCGCTTAAAAACTACCAGAGCAGCGGCTGGATGTTTGATACAGGTATTACCGGTGTTTTCATCGGCTCATTGATTTGCATGTCCGGTGCTGCCATGGCCCGAAAAAGTAAGCAAGGCGCAGCTATAATGCAGCGTCTGCAAGAAATGCGCAGTTCACTCAAACGCAGTGAGACAATGGGTCTAAATTTCGAGGACCTTCTACCTTGGGCTATTGCTTTTGGCGTCACTACTGATTACCTCGGCCATATATCCGATGTCTCGAATGTCTATATTCCCTATTACCGCCCTTATTCTCAACGCTCTTCAGGACTGGCGGGTACTGAGTCTGTATCATCTGTGTTAAGCGGGTTGTCTGCCATGAGCTCCGCTATCGGTTCCAGCCTGTCCTCGTCACCCAGGGGCTCGGGCAGTGGAGGTGGGTCCAGTGGTGGCGGCGGAGGTGGCGGCGGAGGTGGAGGTGGAGGCTGGTAGCGATAGCTATGTATGTTAGGGCAATAGTATATTCAAAATGTTAACTCTTTTAGAGACTTTGATTTTATCAACCTTATGGATTTAGGATTTTTGCAGTTTTGTGATTTATATTTTGTTTTGGCTGCAGGGGCATTTTCCGACTTATTACGGTTGTAAATTCAAAAGGAAAGAGCTACAATGTAAATGGCCATTTGTAACAGCCGGGCCAAGCGCTGAAAGCGCTCGCGGATAAGCGAATACCAGTTTTTGGTTTTTGACGTCTCGATAAAGCCGAGAAGCAAACTTTTAATACGGAGTCAGATATGAAACGATTCGGTAAAGACGGGAAATTGATTATTCCACTGATAAAGCGGAAGGCGAGTACACGACGGACGGAGGAGCAAGAAGTAAGATATGTTGTTACCGAAGCATACTGTCCGAACGGCTGTAGTATTATTGATGAGGAACACAAGATAAACGGCGTTGCCGGCCTGCGAGTCAAATATAAGCGAGCCGGCATGGAAGGCGAACTCGTCCTCTCGGCCATACAGGGCGATTTCGACAAGGTTATCCTTTCAGGCAAGCTGGAAGACAGAGTGAAAGACGAATTATACTGTCCCCACTGCGGTGTTATGTTCAAGAAGCTGGTAAGCTGCAGCTGCAAACCTGAGGCGGATATGGTCGTCATCGGCTTAACGCCGAAGCTGGATTATAATAACGCCATCTCAATCTGCAACGTTACCGGTTGCCACAACGGAACCACTATTAAGTCAGGAGATGTCATTCGGCACCTGGAATTATGGGGCGCAGTCTAAAGACTTCTGAGGCGGGACTCAAAGAGGTATTGATGAGCGAGCAAAAACAGCTTGTAGAAAGTTTCTCTTAGAATTGAGAAAGAGAGACATATCACTAAAGATTAGAGATGTGAAATTATAATAAATCGCCGAACTTATCAGAAGAGTCACTCCACCTCTACGTTCACCAATCACAGCAGCAAAGACGGCAGCAATCGGATGTTCAAAATGTTCGTCATTTTTGCGATTTTTTAATTCTTTGATATTACAAGTCTGATGGATTAAAAATTTTTGTGGTTTTGTGGGCTATTTGGGATTTTGGCGGCTTTTACGACAAGTCAAGACTCAGATTCCATAAGGAAGGTTGATTTTCAAGGCATATTTGATATTGTATAAAAATTGAGGTTTGTAACTTTACCGAGCAGATATAAATGGGAAATCTTTGTTAAGAGGTCAATTATGAATGAGGTAAAATGGTTATTTCTTATAGCTTTTACAGTAGGTATGGTCGGCCATTTCGTATTGTACAGGATATTTCTTGCCATCGCCAGGCGTACAAAAGGGACACTCGACGAAGCTGTTGTCAGCCACCTGTACAGACCTCTGCAATGGACGGCCGTAGTGTTTATCGTAAGAGTGATAATTCAAACAATGGCACCTGGTGAAACTTTTAAAGGTGAAAAACATCTACTCAGCCTGCTATTTATCGGCACTGTATCCTGGCTGATTATAAAATTAACAAGTGTCCTGGAAGCATTTCTTCTTGCCCGTTTCAATGTCGAAGCAAAAGACAATCTGAGAGCCCGAAAAATATACACTCAGTTTCGTGTGCTCAAGCGGATAGTTTTCGTAGTTGTCTGCATTCTTGCCCTGGGTACGATGCTAATGACCTTTGAGAATATACGCCAGCTTGGTACTACAATTCTCGCTTCAGCGGGTATAATCGGGATCGTCGTGGGTATGGCCGCACAAAGGACCATCGGCACTTTTATCGCGGGACTGCAAATAGCATTTACCCAGCCGATACGTATCGACGATGTTGTTATCGTTGAAAATGAATGGGGCAGAATTGAAGAGATTACCCTGACTTATGTAGTGGTAAAAATCTGGGACCAGCGTCGTCTTATCGTTCCAATAACATACTTCATAGAAAAACCGTTCCAGAACTGGACGCGAAAGTCGGCTGATATACTCGGAACCGTTTTCATATATGTGGATTACAGCGTACCGGTCGATGCAATCCGCCAAAAACTCCAGGAATTGCTCAACGAATCAGAGCTTTGGGACAAAAAGGTATGCGTTCTTCAGGTAACAAAGACCACTGAAAAAACGGTGGAACTGAGGGCCTTAATGAGCGCCGCCGACGCCTCAATGGCCTGGAGCTTACGCTGTCATATAAGAGAAAAGTTAGTTGAATTCCTGCGGGATAATTACCCGAACGCTCTGCCGAAATTCCGTGCCGAACTCGAACAAAAATCATAGTATAATTTTTCAAAGGTTTATACTTTTGTGATATAATTTTGTAATCTTCCAGGACTAAATTAAAAACTCATCGATTGCAGCCGTAAGAATATTTTGATATTATAGACGGTTGAACAAATAAAGTATAAGGTAAGGAGGATTTAGTTAATGGCAGCCCGTGTAAGAATCCTGATATTTGGTTTTGTCGTGTTACTTATGTTTACCGGTATCAGCCGGTTGACTGCAAGTGAGAAAGTTTCGAAAGAGAACACCGATAAGGACATTCCCGCCAATATAGCGGAAGCCTTCGGGCCACCTGCCGAATATGAAAATGATTACGGTGGATATAAATCGCCGCTGTTGTTTGGTGACGGAAAAAAAGTTAAAACGCCCGAAGACTGGAAAAGACGCCGTGAAGAGATATTAAAATTCTGGGAAGAGAATCTCGGCTTATGGCCGCCATTGCTAAAAAAGCCGGGTATTGAAGAACTCGAAAAAACCAAACGCGATAATTTCATACAGCATCGAGTGCGAATTGAAATCGCCCCCGGCAAACAGACTGTAAACGGGTATCTTTTGATACCTGAAGACAAGGGGCCTTTGCCGGCCGTTGTGGTAGTGTTTTATGATGCGGGGACGGCAGTGGGGTTAGGTAAGGAAAACCTTGATTTCGGATATCAGCTGGCCAAACGCGGCTTTGTAGTTCTGTCAATCGGGACACCTGATTTCTGCAGGCTGAAACCCAATTATAAACCTTTGTGCGAATCCAGTGGAGAGGCCGCCCTTCAGCCCCTGTCTGCACTGGCCTATGCTGCAGCGAACTGCCATACGGTTCTTGCAGAGTTGCCCGAAGTGGATGGCGAACGAATAGGCATCATAGGGCATTCTTATGGAGGCAAGTGGGCAATGTTCGGCTCATGTTTTTACGAAAAGTTTGCATGTGCAGTTTGGTCCGACCCGGGAATTGTCTTTGATGAAACTCGTCCGAACGTGAACTATTGGGAGCCGTGGTATCTTGGGTGGGAATCCGGTAAACAGCGGAAAGCAGGTGTTCCGAGTAAGGACAAGCCACGGACCGGGGCCTATAAAAAGCTTGTCGAAGAAGGTCATGACCTGCATGAAGTACACGCTCTTATGGCTCCGAGACCTTTTCTTGTCTCCGGCGGTTCGGAGGATACCGCGGAAAGGTGGAAGGCACTGAATCACACAATCGCTGTGAATGACATCCTCGGATATAAGAACAGAGTAGCTATGACCAACCGGAAAGGACATACACCGACGCCTGAATCCAACAGCCAGATATATAATTTCTTCGAGTATTTTCTGAAGTCGGATTAGTATGTCGGAGGGTGTCAAAAGTCATCCAAATGTAACAATGTTGCAATGCAAAAACTTATGGAAGACATATCTTGTAGATTTCAGTCGATTTCCTAAGCTGGTCGAGCTATAATCACCACCCACAGGTGATATTAGATATTTTATGTATTCAGTAGGCAGAGATGAAAACTAATCCCCTCCAGCCTTCATAAAATGAATTTTTTCCGACAAAGCCGACTGTCCTAAAACATATGTTTAAAAAGTTCATTATTTTTTTGATTTTACACGCTAATGGGGGTTTGGGTTGTATTTTGGTTGTAGGAATTTTTCTTACTAATTACAGCCAGAAGGTGTTAAATTGAGGGTTTGCGTTTGAAGGGTAATTTTGATATTATCGTTTTATCAGCAGAGTTTCCCTTCGGGATAAAGGCAGTTGAAAATGTCAGACGAGCAGGACCAGATACAACAGCACGGCCATGATGAATACGAGCGTCAGCCGGTCCCACAAAATGCCCTGTTAGGTTTCAGGGACTTTGTCGGGATGTACGCAGGCGAGCACTGCGCCGGGACCGAACTGATGATAGGCCCGTTGTTCGTTGCCGCAGGTGTTGGTGCATTTGATTTGATTGCGGGTTTGCTTGCAGGCAACGCATTGGCGGTTTTAAGCTGGATGTTTTTGTGTGCACCCATTGCCACCCGAGCCCGCCTGACCTTGTACTACCAGTTGGAAAAGATATGCGGAAGAAATCTTGTTACGCTTTACAACCTTGCTAACGGAGTGATGTTCTGTTTCCTTGCAGGCTCGATGATTACCGTCTCAGCAACGGCAGTCGGGGTATGGTTCAAATTCCCGATGCCCGGTCTTAACGACATTTACCCGAACAGTGCAGGCTGGGTGCTGGCGGTGCTGGCAGTTGGGAGCCTTATTTCGATTGTTGCCGCTTTTGGTTATAAAGCGGTCGCCAGGTTCGCCAACATTGCCGCGCCCTGGATGGTGCTTGTTTTTCTTGCGTTTGGTTTTATCGGTTTAAAACAGTTTATCGACACAACCGGCGCAGATATCAAATCCGCCGGCGACTTATGGCAACTGGCCAAGGAACATATCTGGCAAGGCGGCGAACCTTTACCGGGCCAGATAAAATTCACGTTTTGGCACGTAACCTTCTTTGCATGGTTCTGTAATATGGCAATGCATATCGGGATGTCTGATTTATCGGTATTTCGTTTTGCACGTAAATCCAGATATGCAATAGCATCAGGGGCGGGTATGTATGTAGGCCATTTCATGGCATGGCTGTGCGCGTCTGTTCTTTATGCCTACCAGCTTTACCTTGAACCAACCAATACAGACGTTCTGCCGGGCCCACTGGCTTATAAAGCCGCCGGCATTTCGGGTTTATTATGCGTGATAGTCGCAGGATGGACCACTGCAAATCCTACTATTTACCGTGCGGGTCTTGCATTTCAGGCTATCATACCAAAGACGCCGCGTTTTACAGTTACACTGCTGACAGGCGCTGTTGCTACCATTATGGGGATGTTCCCAGCTATCGCGATGAAACTGCTTGGTTTTGTTGCTCTTTATGGCATGCTTCTGATGCCGATGGGAGCTGTGATTTTTGTTGATTTCTGGGTTATCAAGAAATTAGGCCTGCAGAGCAATTACGCCGAAGTATCGGGGAGGTTATTTAACTGGGCGGCTGGTCTTGCGTGGATTTGTACGGTTTGTATTTGCCTGATAATGGTTAAGTATGCAGGGATACAACTGTTCTTTGTTTCTCTGCCGGGATGGTTTATTGCTGCGCTTCTGTATATCACACTTAGTTTTTTCTATCAAAAGAAAATGCGTCCATCAAATGTAACGACGATAATGCTGCTGGCAAGGGTGATATCATGGATATCGCTTATTTTGTTAATCGGCGCGTCGTTATTGTTACTTGCAGGCCGTATGGAACTGGAGCAGGTCAAGCCGTTGATGATGATTACGACAGTCAGTTGGTTTATTACCGCAACAATGTGGCTTATTACAAAAAAGCCCTGATGGTGTTTTATTGATAATAATTTTATGAATTATTTAATACTCTGACAGGATTCTAATGAACTGTGAAGATTTAATAACGACAGTTGCTCGTGTCAGCCGTGACATGTGGGACAAAGGCTGGATAGAAGCAAACGGGGGTAACATAAGCGTAAGACTCGATGACGAAGAAAAGGCCTCGCTTACAGAAAAGGCAAAAGGCGACTGGATAGATTTGCCGACAGAATACCCTGACCTTGAAAACGACGTATTCCTTATTTCTGGCACAGGTAAATTTCTCAGAAACATCGAACTTGCACCGCTTGAAAATCTCGGTTTTATCAAGCTTAACGACAAAGGTTCTGCATACACTATTGTCGGCGGCTTTACAAAAGGCGCTAGCCCGACCTCCGAGTTATTCGCTCACCTGGGCAGCCATTCGTCCATTAAGGAGACCGGCAGACGCGTTGTAATACATAATCACGCAACGAATCTTATCACGCTGACTCTCGTCGAAGAGCTTACCACCGAAAAACTGAGCAAACTCCTGTGGCAGATGCAAACTGAAAGCATGGTTGTTTTCCCAAAAGGCATAGAATTTATCCCCTGGCTTGTGCCGGGAAGTATGGAGATTGGCATTGAAACGGCAAGGGCCTGTCAAAAAAGAGATATGGCAGTCTGGCAGCACCACGGCATCTTTGCAACCGGCAAAGACCCTGACGAGGCGATGGGCAGAATCCATGTCGCCGAAAAAGCCGCGGAGATATACCTCAAAGCCAAAGCCGCCGGCGGCATAAATTCCGTCATAAGCGACGGGCAGCTTTTGGCTCTTGCTGAACGTTTTAACCTTGATTACGACAAATCTATTCTTGAAACAGAAACCGGCCTTTGATTTGTTGTGGAGCATTATCAGGTGAAAACCCGTGCAATTGTTATATTGGATATCGGCAAGACCAATAAAAAGGTTCTTGTTTTTGACAGAGATCTCAAGATTCTTGAGAAGGACTCAAAGAACTTCGGAGAAGTTACCGGCCAGGCGGGCCTTAAGCTTGAGCAGCCGCAGGCCGTTTTTGACTGGTTTCTTAACAGGCTGAAATTTTTTTCAGACCGTTATTCCATTTCAGCGATATCTGTAACTACTCACGGAGCGATGGGAGTATGCATCGATTCAAACGGGGACATTACCTGTCCGCCGCTTGCATATACAAATAAACCAGGGCGTCAATTCTGCGATGCATTTTTTGATGAATTCGGCGACAGATTAGACCTGCAACTACAAACGGCAACCGCTGAAATAGGAGAAATGATAAACTTCGCCAAGATACTCTATTATTTGAAGAAAAACTTTCCTGATGAGATGGAGAAAACGAAGCACATCCTTTTGTATCCGCAATATTTCGGGTTCCGGCTTACGGGCAATGTTGCCGCAGAACCCACAATGCTCGGCTGCCACACTTATCTTTATGACCATAAAAATAATACATATTCAGATATTGCACAAAAGCTGGGACTTATAGAAAAACTTCCTGAAAAGATTTGTTTTTCCTGGGACAAACTCGGCACCATAAGCCCGCAGATCGCCGAACAATGCGGCCTTTCCACCGATTGCATTGTCACAGTTGGTGTTCATGATTCAAATGCAAGCCTGTTACCGTTTTTGCTCACCGAAAACGACAACTTTGTCCTGAACTCAACAGGCACATGGTGCGTTGCTATGAAACCTGCTAATAGCGTGTCTTTCAAGCCACAGGAGCTCGGCAGGAATGTATTTTATAATCAGGATGTTTTCGGCAGGCCCGTCAAAACTTCAATCTTCATGGGCGGTCTTGAATATGAAACTTATATGAAGCTCTTTACAGCCATTCATAAAAGAAGTGAGCTGCCGGCTTTTGATTATGAGCTTTATAATCTGCTGTTTGACCGGTGTGATGTTTTTATTTTACCTTCTGTTGTACAGGGTGCAGGCCTGTTTCCCCTCTCCAGCCCAACCTTGATAGACGGCGATAACCACATATCACTTGAGCAGTTCCGGTCTATGGTAAAAAAACCCTCCTTCGCAGATAATTATGACCATTCTATCGCCGCACTGCTCAGCTCACTTGCCGTTCAGACCTCATGTGCGTTGGATGCCGCCGGTTATCAAGATGGCGGACAGATATTTGTCGAAGGGGGCTTCAGGCAAAATCAACCATATCTCAAGCTGCTAACGGCATTCTACCCGCAAAGTAAAGTATACAAGACGAACATAAACGAGGCCACCGCTCTTGGAGCTGCTATCCTTGCACTTGCCGCATTGCAGGGCAGGGAACCACATAAGCTCGATATCGATATTGAAATTGAAAAACAACTTGTCGACAAGATAGAAGGCCTCGATGTTGGTAATTATAAAAAAAGTTTCTTAGATTTAATTCAAAATATTAATGAACAGGACAGACTATGATAGAACAAAGATATAATTTAGCAAAAGAGCAATATGCTGAAATTGGGGTCGATACCGATAAGGCTGTGCTACAGCTAAGCACAATAGCAATATCACTGCACTGTTGGCAGGGTGATGATGTAAGGGGGTTCGAAAGTAAAAATGAGGTGAGCGGCAACCATATAACGGCCACCGGCAAATATCAGGGAAGGGCGCGGACCGCTGAAGAACTGCGAATGGATTTGGACAAAACGCTGAGTCTTATACCCGGCAGACACCGCCTGAATCTGCACGCCATTTATGCCGAAACCGGCGGCAAACACATCTGCCGAAATAAGCTGGAGCCAGAACATTTTTCGGCCTGGATAGATTGGGCTAAAGAGAAAGGTCTCAAGCTGGACTTCAATGGAACCTTCTTCTCCCATTCTAAAGCTGAGAGCGGCTTTACTCTTGCAAGCTCCGACGAGGGTATTCGCAAATTCTGGGTCGAGCACGGGATTGCCTGCCGAAAAATCGGCGAGTATATAGGCAGAGAACTTAAAAGCCCATGTGTAACAAATATCTGGGTCCCGGACGGATACAAGGATATTCCGGTCGACCGCAAGGGCCCGAGACAACGACTGAAAAAATCACTTGATGAAATACTTTCCGAAAAAATTGATTCAAAATATAACCTGGACGCGGTGGAACCGAAACTTTTCGGCATCGGCACGGAAAGTTACGTTGTCGGCTCCTATGATTTCTATCTTGGTTACGCTGTCGAGAATAAGCTGATGCTTTGTCTGGACACAGGACATTTCCATCCGACGGAGGCTGTCTCGGATAAGATATCGTCCGTGCTGGTTTTTCTTGAGCGGATACTTCTGCATATCAGCAGGGGCGTGCGCTGGGACAGCGACCATGTTGTCATCCTAGACGACGAGCTTAAGTCGCTCGCAAGAGAACTGGTAACAGGTGATTTCCTCGACAGGGTGCGCATCGGCCTGGATTTCTTCGATGCAAGTATAAACAGGATTGCCGCCTGGATCATCGGAACAAGGTGCTTGCTCAAGGGGCTCTTGATGGCGTTGTTGGAACCAGCCGACACACTCAAAGAGGCGGAAATCTCCGGCGACCTTACTACAAGACTTGCCCTTATGGAAGAACTAAAGACGATGCCGTTCGGCGCAGTATGGGATTATTATTGTATGAAATCCGACGTTCCGATTGGGACCAAATGGATAGATGAAATTAAAAGTTATGAAAAAAATATTCTAGCAAAAAGGAGTTTATCTGTTCCCTTTGGCAAAAGTGACGCAGGTTAGACTTTCAGGTTGACTGCGGTTTGCCCTTGCTCATTACAGAAGTGTAGTCATCGGCAAGCCAAATTATGCTGGGGCGATGATAAAATAATTCATCATGGAAAGAAGATATTTTACAGCAAAAGGAGGCACGTATATTCAGAAAATTGAAGATGACAGGGAACTCTGGATTAAGCAGGATGAGAACGGCGAAATCCATCCACTTCTGGGTGGAATTCACATTTCCAGAAAGAAACTCAAAGAACTTATAAGGGAATACCCCTCTTCGTTATTAGACAGAACGTACTGTTTTGATGAAGACGTTGAAAGAGAATTTTTTGAGGATGCCAGGAGAGAGAAGTTCTTTGGCAGCATAGAAAGTGAGCCTACTGTAATTTTTTTCCTTATGAAAAGAGAACCCCACAAATACGGAATTGGATGCAGCAGCCTGGTTGAGAGAATAGAAGAAATCGATTAAAAGCAAGACCTGACTTACATAATTTCCGGCTGTGTTCGAAGCAGCAGTCGTATCTTCAGAATGTTAATTGTCTTTTGTTTTTTAAGTCTTTGATACTATAAGTCTTATGGATTTGTGATTTTATGAGCTATTTTGGGCTTTTCGGTTGTATTGTGGATGTGTGGACTTCGCTCGATTTTTACAGTTACAAGGAGAGTATTTTTCTCTTGATATTTGGCAAAAAAAAGAGAATGTTTGAATTCAAAGGCGATTCGGGATATAATGTACATGCTTTTCAGTTGCCATTTCCAGAGGAGCAAGGCAAATGCTTAAGGCAGTGGAATATCTAAAAAAGAGTGCAGGAGAGTGGGTTTTGGGCTCATAATCAAAGGAACAACTTTTTGTAAAGGAGAGGAAAATGCGAAGAGTGGGAAAAACAATTCCTGTGATTACAGTTTTTTTGGTAGTTTTGCAGTTGTGTTGCGGCAGTTTGTGGGCCCGGCCAACGACAGCAGAGCAGGCTGGAAGAGCAGTACGAGGCTGGCTCAAAGCCAATGTGAACCCGCTCAGTACAACTGTCGGTCGAAAGATTGGCGATATTGAGACGTTTACCGATGAGAGGGGCAATCCGAGCTATTACATTATTTATTTGGAGCCATCCGGTTTTGTGGTTGTGCCGGCAGACGATTTTGTTGAGCCGATTATTTGTTTTGCTGATGATGGTACTTACGACAGCTCGGACGATAACCCTCTTGGATCGCTGGTCAGCAGTGACGTTCCCGGCCGGGTCGCAACGGCGAAAGAACTCGCAAGGGACAACGTTTCGAAACAACTGACGAACGTCGAGGCTCTTCAGGCACGGGCGGCTAAGGCCAACAGCAAATGGCAGGAGCTGTCGGCGGCGGCAGAAGATGTAATTGAGCCGCTGGGACTTTCCACGGTGTCGGAGGTCTGGGTAGCTCCGCTTGTGCAGAGCAAATGGGGGCAGAGCAATGTTGAATGTTACAGCAATATGGAGTCATGCTACAACTACTACACACCACCGGGCCCAGATGGCAGCAACACAAATTACCCCTGTGGGTGTGTTGCAACGGCGACATCTCAACTTATGCGGTACCACGAATATCCAGGTTCGTACACCTGGTCGAATATGCCGCTGGAGCCCTTGATAGGCACGCCGGAATACCAGAGACAGGAGATAGGCAGCCTTTGCCATGATGTGGCCGAGGCCGTAGGCACAATATATGGGTCCGGAGGTTCTGTTGGGTATTTGCATTACGCAGATACGAATTTAGTGGCAATCTTCGGCTATTCCAATTCAATATACTCGCAGGACCCTATCCTGGGCTCAACGCTGAGAAACATGGTCAACACGAACCTCGATGCCAAACAACCGACGGTACTGGGTATCAAGGGAGGGGTTGGCGGGCACGCGGTTGTTTGTGACGGTTACGGCTATACCTCTTCGACACTGTACCATCATGTGAATATGGGCTGGTGCGGCAACGACGATGCATGGTACAATCTGCCGACAGTCAACTCAACGCCATCTTTCAATATACTGGAGGAGTGTGTTTACAACGTGTATACGAGCGGTTCGGGGGAGATTATCAGCGGGCGAGTGACGGACCTTGTGGGTAACCCGATTCCTGATGTTGTAGTGACAGCAACCGGAGGAGGTACTTATCAGGGAACAAGCGATGCGGCGGGTATTTACGCTATAGTTAAAGTGCCTTCAGGGCAGAGCTTTACGGTAAGTGCGGACAAAGCACCTTATATCTTTTCGAATCAATTTGCTACCACTGGTACGTCAACGGACCTTTCGAGCAGTTCGGGCAATAAATGGGGCATCGATTTCGTTTCACAGAACGAAGGTCCTCCCACGGCGTTCGGCCAGAGTGTCCCTGCTGTTTCAGGTACAACCAAGACGATTACCCTCATTGCCACCGACGACGGTTTACCGAATCCACCGGGACAGTTAAGCTACAAGATAGCTACGCTGCCCGAACATGGTCGATTGACGGACCCGGGGGCCGGTGCGATAATAAGTGTACCCTATATGCTCGTGGGCAACGGCAATGTCGTTGAGTACTGGCCCTGCACGTATTTTGCTGGTGAGGACACCTTTTGTTTCAAGGCCAACGACGGGGGCATATCCCCGACAGGCGGTGACTCAGCGCCGGCCACGGTCACATTGGACGTTGACAATCATATATATACCACGTACGAGCCGCAGACGAATGCGTACGCATATTGGCCGATACATACGTACTACCAGGATTGCCGAACGCAGGTAATCTATCTGTCCAGTGATGTAGGGGACGAGCAAACTATAACCGACTTGGCGCTCGATATTTACCAAGTTCCGGGTCAGACTCTCAACAACTGGACAATCAGAATGAAACACACGAGCAAAAGTGACTACTCCGGTCCGGGCCCATGGTTTGTTGAGATGAGCGAATGGAAAGTTGTCTATCAGAACAATGAGTCAATAAGTTCAACGGGATGGCAGAATTTTCACTTCCAGACGCCGTTTGAGTACAACGGCACGAGCAATCTGTTGATAGACTTCAGCCACAACAACAGCTTTTACAGTTCGGACGGGTACTGTATGGTTTCAGACACGGGCAACGAGCGTGTAATGTTGGCGTTTTGCAACAGTACGCACGGCGACCCTCTGTACTGGGATGATTTCTATAATCCGGGTTTGTATGTTGCCACTGCGGTGCCGAACCTGAAGCTCATAGGTGAAATACCGAGTGAACCGATAGTCGGCGATATTGAGCCGGACTGCGATGTGGACTTTGAGGATTTTGCTACTTTTGGAGCGGCTTGGTTGACTGAAGACGGCCAAGCCAGCTATAATCCTGACTGTGATATAAGTATTCCTCCTGATAACTCCATCAATTGGCTGGATCTGGATGTATTTGTCAATAACTGGCTGATGGTTTTTGAATAATTTTATCACTAATTTGATTTGAATTAAATAAGCTGGGAGTTCAGTTGAATCGGTACTTGCAGCCATATTTTGTTGGTTTTAACAACACTTAAGAGGAAAAAATTACCACTCGTGGGGGCATAGTGTGCAAAAATTCATATCTATAGCGGCAAGTGCTGTTTCAAGAAAGTCCGATGCAAACCTTTGTATATTCGATACCGTTGGCAAAAGAATAAATTCTAAACTACAACTCACAGACAGACCGGCTTCAGTTGGTTTGTGGAGACGTGTCGGTTTTGTTATAGAAATAATTTAATACAAGGCGTTTTGGGGGATGTAGAAGATGCCCGGGCCGGGAGAGTCGGGATAGGGGACGGCACCATCGGAAGTCATCGAAACTCTCATAGGTATAGTTTGCGAGGGTGAATAACGTTCGACGCGGCCGTCAGTATAGGCGGCGTGGAGTTTTAGTTCGATGGTATCGAGGCCGGCGTTTTCATCAAGGGGACAAAAGGACCAGAAATCCGAAGAGACGAGGGTTCCCGATGCGACGGAGGCGTCGTCGAATTTTTCACAGCTTCCGTAGGCGTTGGGGTTTCTCCAATGGCCGTAGCCGAAATAATCGCTAATAAGCAAACTGCTTTCTCCGGGCGCTCGGGACGGGCCGTGTGGGCCTTTAAAGGGTTCTTTTTGTCCGTCGAGGAAGCCTTTGTAATTCCAGTAAAAGCAATATGTTCCTATGACGGGGTCCATTGGGTAGGGGGTTTCGGGGTTATCCCAGTTTTCGGCGGCATCCCAGGCCTGCTGAAGGTATTTGTATTTTTCGGGGGCATTGGCACAGAACATAATAGCTGCATCCTCGATGTAGGGGCGGAGATAGGAGCTCATCGACCGATTGACATTCGAACCGCGCCTGCAGGCAGAAGTGAGCATTGTAGGCTCCTGCCAGTTCCAATTTGTGGCAGAGCCTATAGTAGCGACTGAATCTGGATATCGGCCGTTGTTGTCGGTTGCGAAACAGGTGAGGGCAATGACGATTTGTCGCTGATTTTCCATAGTCTGAATCGTCCTTGCATGGCGTCTTGCTTTACCCATTACGGGGAGCATAACGCCAATCCAGGTCATAATAATGGCCAGTATCACGATAAGTTCAAGCAGAGAGAAGCCCCTGCGAGCCTTGATTTTTGAAGCGAGTTTGCAGCGTTTTATAATAATAGAATTTTCTCCGCACTATTGGTTACACTCGGACTTTGACATTTGTCCTGTGTATAACGCCGAGAACTTTTTTTATTTCATGTACGGGAGCGGGGCCGTGAAGAACCATCTCACCGCCTCGCTCCAACCTTCACATTTTAAGGTTAAATCAGTTTTTCTAAAAAAGAGTTTTAAGGGCTTATTACAAACCAGGTTCAGCTAATTTTAACAGCCACAGTTGGGGCATTTCTTTTTCCTGCGGCATTGTGGAATCGCCGCAGGAAGGCTCTGTAAAGTCATCGTCAAGCCGGTCAATATCCTCGAGATAATAAAAGTTCAACATACCATAAAGACCCATTGTCTGTGGCGTTGAGAATATGATTTTTTCAATAATATCCTTTTCCAAGTCGATGGTGTAAGTCAAGTTCATTTGCGGTGCGTTTAGAACGATTTCGGCTTTATTTCCGGCTGGTATGAATTTGGTCTCGAAGGGGATGCTTTTTTCGGCGGCGTCCCTTCGAACCGTATCGATAGTATGCAGTCCCATCCATGGGCGGGTTAGAGCCTTGAAGAAAGTTCCGGTCGGGTAGTTTGCGAGCATCCTGCCGGCATCATCATATATAAATGCTGCTTCGGCACCATCGTGAATGTTCATCCGGCCATATACCCGCAGTTTCAGCCAGGGGGGATATTGTTTGGTTGCGTGGTAAACGAATGGAAGGCGTCCTTTTCCAGAAACTTTTTTTCCTGCCATATTGCCTGAAATAGTGAAATAAGTCCAGCCGCGTTTATGCATAGCGTCTCGATTATCGACAACTTTTACTCCATCAGGGAAGCTGTATCTAAAGTATTCCTCGTCCAAAACGTTGTAGTTATACGTTAACTGTGGTTGAGTGGCGTTGTGGTTTATGCTAACGAGCAGAGCCCGGCCTTCAGCGGGGACATACTGCATTTGGTCCGGCTGGTTTTCGTTTTTTGTAAGGAACTGCCGCAAGTGGAGGCTGTCGGTTGGGAGTCGCTGAACGGCCAGGTTGGATTGCCAGTTCCTGTGATTTTTGATGTAAACGGTTGCGGTGGTTCTGTCGAAGAAGTAGTTTGCGCGGTCGTTTTGGAGTAGCTGATGGTAAGATTTTTCTGTCTGGGTGTCCCACTTGAGAAGTCTTGTCATAACCGGGCCGGTTGTTTCTTCGGGGAAATAATACCAACACAGCTCTTTTGTATCGTTGAGTTGATTAGCGGCAGGCAAATGCTGTGCAAATTTTTCTTTAACCGCAACAGTAGTTTTTTCAGCCCAGGACATCGGTTTATCAATCCATGACGGGGCGGTGACAGAGCAGACGCCCAAGAAGCCAGCGGTAATGAGGGTTATAATTACGGGTGTGCTGGTTGCCAGGCCGGTCATATTGGCAGTGAAGCCAGCATTGACGGTTGCTCCGGTTACGGAGAGTTCCGCGGCGGAGGCTTCGCTTGGCGCGGTCATTTTGCCAAACATAACCAATGCTGTGAGGAAAAATTCTTTGCGAAATCCGCTGCGAGAAAGTTGTTTGTGCAGAGACCTTTTTGCCCGAAAGAACAAAGAGCGTACGCTGAATTCGTTTCTCTGCATGAGTTCTGCGATTTGGGAATATTCCATGTTTTCGTAGCATCGCATAGCGAGGACTGCGCGGTGGGGGGGCTTTAGCCTTTGCATAGCATTAAAAACGATTTGTCTCAATTCCTGGGTCATTAGACTTGCTAAACCTTTCTGGCGTGCCTTTTGTGTGTCCTCAAGCTGAAGATTCGATATTGAAACGGTTCTACGACGGTATTGTCTTGCGTATTGCAGTCGAATTTTGTTGTAGGCGATACCCCGTAGCCAGGGCCAAAACCTGTCCGGTTTTTCCAAGTTTTCTATAACTTTAAACATTTCGAGCAGGGCCTCCTGAACAATATCCTGAGCGAGGTTTTTTTGCAGAATGATTCGGTAAACATAGGCGTACAATCTCGGCTGGACCAGCTCGGTTAGTTTGTCGAGACTCGGCTTATCACCAAGCCTGGCCTGCTCGGCCAGAGCAACATAATCTTGATCTTTGTTGTTATTCATACCGTACCTATTCTACGCCGTTACTATAGTGCGGGCAAAGTTCGTTTTATAACGTTTTTTTTTATAAATTTTTTAAATTTTTTGGAAAAGTAGTGGCGAAGGTAGCGAATCTATCAGATTATTGCGGCTTTTTATGCGTTCGGAGGGGGATGGAACAGGGTTTATTTGGCGGGTTTTTGTGGAATAGATGGTGATTTTGGTGTAAAATAACGGTTTTGATGATTTTATTTGGAAAATTACAGGCAGATAAACGGTTAGGTATGAAGGTTATAGTAGCTGAGCAGTGCGGATTTTGTCACGGGGTGAAAAACGCAATCAGTATGGCTGAGAAGATATTGGCTGAGAAAAAAGAGGTTTACAGCCTCGGGCCGATTATCCATAACAATGATATGGTTGAGCGGTTGGCAAAAGCGGGTCTGAAAACAGTTGACAATGTGGAAGAAATTGTTTCCGGGACGGTCCTTATTCGTTCTCATGGGGCAGCTCCCAAACAGATAGCCAAACTCAGGGAAAGGGGGCTTGATATAATCGATGCGACGTGTGTGCTGGTTAAAAGGGTTCAACAGATAGCAGGGCAGCTCAATCAGGACGGTTATAAAGTAGTGATAATCGGCGATGAAAATCATCCCGAGGTTCAGGCGGTTGTGGGTTTTGCTGATGATGTGGCAGTAATTGCCGATAAGTCGGATTTGCATAAGCTTCCCAAAAACGGCAGGCTGGGAGTAGTTTGCCAGACGACGAAGGGGCCGGAACAATTCAGCAGGATGCTTGGGGCGATAGCGAAATGGGGGTTTAGCGAGTTGAAAGTGATTAATACTTTGTGCAGAGAGACAATAAGACGGCAGGAATCAGCAGTGGAGCTTTGTAAACGGGTTGATGTGATGTTTGTGCTGGGTGGGCTGAAAAGCGCCAATACCCGGCGACTAGCCGAGTTGTGTAAAAAATATAATAATCAAACGTTTCATTTGCAAAATTGGAAAGAATTTGATAAAAGTAGCGTTTTTGATAAAACAACAGCAGGTGTTACGGCAGGAGCATCGACTCCTGAGTGGATAATAGATGAATTTGTGAAGAAAATAGAGGCTGTTTAAGAGATTGTGTAATTTGCACCGGCTGCGTAGGCAGGTGTGTTGTATAAATTGGTAACTTAAAGTAACTGAATTGTGCAGAGTAGCACAAAGGCTTATTGAAAAGCGACCAAAGGCGAAATTTTGCGTTTTGTGAGCTTGTGGCGTAAATGTGGAGCGCCGATAAGTCAGAGAGGTTCCACAAAGGGATTTTGTTTTATGGTAGATAGAAATATAG
>CAZIKS010000006.1:0-9727 GCA_964539795.1 uncultured Pirellulales bacterium | reverse complement strand
GAAATATAGTTAACGAATTAGGATTATCGCAAGAGAAACTCGACCAACAGGTCAGCGAGATGTTCAGTGAGAAAGAGAGTAAATTTCTGGAGGAGGTTCTTCGGGCGAAAGTGGATTCACGTTTGCCTGGGAGCATCCTTAAAGGGACAATCGTATCGCAGATAGGTAATGATGTGATAATTGAAATCGGGCTGAAAAGCGAAGGTGTTGTTGATGCGAGCGAATTCGACAGTGCCGATGAGATAGAGCCCGGCAGAGTGATTGAAGTTCTTCTTGAAGAAACGGATTCGGCATGTGAACTTATTCCACTGAGTAAGCGGAAGGCCGACCGCATCAAGGGGTGGGAGAAGATTATCGAGACGAAAAAAGAAGGAGACGTTGTTACTGGCAAAGTCATCCGGCGGATAAAGGGCGGTTTGCGTGTTGATATCGGGGTTCCGGTGTTTTTGCCGGCTTCACAGGTTGATATCCGAAGGCCGGGTGACATCAGCAGATTCATCGGCAAAGAAATCGAATGCACGATTCTCAAGATAGACGTCGAAGGTCGCAACATTGTGATATCGAGGCGCAAGCTTATCGAGGAAGAGCGACGAAGCAGTAAAGAGACTATCTTGTCGGAAATCGAGGTGGGGCAAATTCGCAAGGGAGTTGTGAAAAACATCGCCGACTTCGGTGTGTTCGTGGATTTGGGAGGTCTGGATGGTCTTTTGCATATTTCGGATTTGAGTTGGGGGAGGATTTCACATCCATCTGAAGTTGTTGAACTGGACCAGGAGATAGAATGTTTTGTTATCGACGTTAATAAAGAGCAGGAAAAGATTTCATTGGGCCTGAAACAAAAGGTAAGCAGCCCGTGGGAGAATGTCGAGGAGAATTACCCGATAGGAGCAAGGGTCAAAGGGAAAGTAGTGAACGTGATGAATTACGGTGTTTTTGTGCGGCTCGAGGACGGCATCGAAGGTTTGATTCATATCAGCGAGATGAGTTGGACGAAGCGTCTCAATCACCCCAGCGAGATACTGAATCTCGGCGATGAAATCGATGCGGTTGTGTTAAGCGTCAATAAAGACAAGCAGGAGATTTCATTAGGCTTGAAACAGACCGAGACGAATCCCTGGACACTTGCATCTCAAAAATATCCGACGGGAACGATTATTACCGGGACGGTTCGAAGCGTGACGAATTTCGGAGCATTTGTGGAGATTGAGGAAGGTATCGACGGGATGATACATATCTCAGATTTGAGCTGGACGAGGAAATACAGCCATCCAGGTGAGGCATTGCAAAAAGGTCAGGAGATAAAATGCCTGGTGCTGGACGTAGATGAGGAGAAACGGCGGGTGGCACTTGGTATAAAGCAGATGGTCGAGGACCCGTGGGCACGTGCTATACCGGAAAAATATATTCCGGGCCACATTATTAAGGGGACAGTGACAAAACTAACGAATTTCGGTGCATTTGTCGAACTTGAACCGGATTTGGAAGGTCTGCTGCATATTTCCGAACTTGCCGACCATAAGATAGAAAAGCCTCAGGATATTGTTAAAGAAGGTGAGGAAGTTGAAGTTAAGATTCTAAAGGTGGAGATGGAATCTCGTAAAATAGGTTTGAGTCTGCGACGTGCGCAGTGGGCGGCAGAAGAACAAAAGGCAGAAGTCTCCAAATCTAAGCAGGCGAAACCGGCTGGTCCTGAGACCGTTCTTTCGGATACCGATGCCGACCAGCTTACCAAACCAAAAGAGAAAGCCGGTGCCACCGAAGAAGACAAAGCTGAAGCGGCCAAGGTAAGTGAGCAGGAAGGTACTGTCGTTGAAATTGAAGCCGACAGCACTGAACAAGCTGAAACAGCAGAACAAGCCGAAGCGATAGAAGAGGTGGTAAAAGCCGCTACAAAACAAACAATGGAAGGGCAAACTGAGGAAAACGCAGAAGCAAAAAGCCCGTCTGGTGACGAAAGTGATGATATTATTGCAGAGAAAGAGGCTGATACAGATACCGACCGCACTACGAAAGCCAAAGCAAAAAGAACGAAAACAGTAAAAAAAGTGAAAAAAGCAACTAAAAAACAAACTGAAGAGAGTGCAGAAGCAAAGGGCCCGGCTGGCGAGGATAGCGATGATAGTAGTTCAGAGAAAAAAGCTGATACAGATGCCAGCTTGGAAACAAAGGCTGATACAAAAGGTGAGTGATAGTAATTAGCGGAAAGTTATTTTGAACAGAGGGGTACACATTGACAGAGGCAATTGCGCTGGAAAGATATATTCGCAGTATAGCCGACTGGCCTAAAAAGGGGATTTTGTTTCGTGATATCACGCCTTTGCTGGGTGACCCGGTGGCGTTTACAGCGGCAATAAATTCTTTATGTTCGGACTTTACAGAAGCGGGTGTTGAGTATGTTGCGGCGGTTGAAGCAAGGGGTTTTATTTTTGGCGGGGCTGTTGCGAAAAAGCTCGGTGTCGGATTTGTGCCCATAAGAAAGAAGGGCAAGCTTCCTTTTGAAACCGAAAGCGTTACTTACGATTTAGAATACGGGACGGACACTTTAGAGGTGCATAGTGACGCCGTAAACAGTGGGGCGAAGGTTCTGATGGTTGACGATTTACTGGCGACTGGGGGGACAATGGCGGCGGCCTGCAAGCTTATCGAAAAAATAGGGGGGCAAATTGTCGGGATAACATTTTTAATAGAGCTTTGTGAACTGGCGGGTCGAGAAAAACTCGGCGGATATAAAATCAGCAGCAGGATTTGT
Organism: uncultured Pirellulales bacterium; assembly: GCA_964539795.1. Classification (GTDB taxonomy): domain Bacteria; phylum Planctomycetota; class Phycisphaerae; order Sedimentisphaerales; family Anaerobacaceae; genus CAZTKW01. Next base: position 6,978 of record CAZIKS010000006.1, on the reverse strand, counting down.
TTTTAAGCGCTTTTTGCCATAACCAGCGGCTCAGAAGTCCCGAAGTTGAATTTTGGTTGAACATAAGTTGCGCCGAGAATATTAAACTATTTACAGGTGAACCGGGTGTGTCTGATTTTGAGAATAGCTGGAAAACCTGGACTTTTAAGATGGAATTGATATTGTACTGAAAAAGAAGCTCAGCGGTGTAGCTGAGCATCTATAAATGTGAAATCCCGGATAATGTCAAGAAGAAGATTAACTCATAGGGGAATCGGTGTTTAATGGAGCACTTCTGTTTTGCAGATTCGTGGGAGCAGTACTTTGAGCGTTTTGGTTTAAGTTCGACATAGCCTTGCCGGCTTTGTTATGGCTGTCCATATAAATGTTTTTTACTACTTGCTTAGAATCCAGTAAACGAACTTAATCAGCACCCAAACGATGCCACAGGAGACAACGAAGCCGGCAATACCAACGAGGGTCGGCCTTGGCAATTCGAAATCGGGATGTTTAATCAGAACTTTCCTTGGGGCAGGCTCAACTCCCGGGGGAAGTGTGAAGGGGGTAGTTTCGGGCTCATCTTTTGCTATAGGAGTACGGATACATTCGTAAAAGCGGTCGAGGTTTTCGGCTGAGACTCGCTTTGTAAATAAACTGACCACCACCAAAGCTATAAAACCTATGCCCAAATAAATAATCATCTGCCAGGGCAGATAAAGTTTGCCTTCCCAGAGCATAAAGGTGGGCAGCTTGTCGGCCAGAGTTGGATTGAAATCCCAGAGGACATAATCGCCGAAGGCAATTTTGCTCGTAAAGAGCAGTGCTGCAAAGCTGCTCAGTGTCCCGGCCCAGGCACCCGCGACAGTTGCGCCTCTCCAGAAGAGGCTGACCCAGAAAGCAATTCCCATCATAGCTGAGACCATCCAGAAGATTTCCAGTCCCTGAACGACGCTTTCCAAATTAAGGGCAAAAGCGATACCGGAAGCGACCAGCAGGCCGGAGGCGATGCGTCCAATTAGAACATAATGCTTCTCGGTTTTGCCTTTCGCGAGGAATTTTTTGTAGATGTTTTCAGTAAAGAGCCCCGAGCAGACGACCATAAGTGCATCGCAGGTACTCATAACGGCGGCGAGCATGGATGCGATAAAGAGGCCCACCAGTCCGGGAGCGATAGTAGGGAGAAGGTCGTGTGCCATTTTGCCGTAAACCTGGTCCGGCTCACCAGCGCCGGCATACAATGCGAGTCCGCACAGTCCCGTGAGCATCCAGGCAATAGTACATATCCGCTTTGTAAATAATCCGGCCACGACTCCTACCCTGCCCTCCATTTCTGTTTTTCCGGCTGCACAGTTTGCGATTGTTTGTGGCTGAGTGACCCAGCCGACAAGTGCGTTGAATGCGATTACAGCAATAAAGAAGGTAGTGATTTCTCCCGGGGCGACGATTTCAAGCATTGCCGGGTTATCAATCATTTCTCTTATTCCGGAAATGCCGCCAACCTTCGCCAGTGCGAAAGGTAGAATAAGAAATGACAAAACAACAGTCAGTATTCCCTGAACGAAGTCGGTCGCAATGGCAGCGCTAAGACCGCCGGCAATTCCGTAAACGACGAAAATGACGGTCATTGCGAGTATGGCAAAATTGGGATCGATGGCGCCGCCCGAAACAGCCGCCACCATAGCCCCGGAACCTTTGAGCATGACGCCTATATTTACCATAAGCTGCAATATACCCACCGCGGCATAGAGGACGCTGACACTTGGGGAGTAACGAATCTGGAAATAATCTCCGGTTGTTATCGCGCGCATTCTTCGGAAAAAGGGAGCAATGAGCCAGAAGAAAGGCGTGCAGAAAAGCCAGAGCCATTGATACCAGATTCCTGAGGCTCCGGCAGTATATGTTTTTGCGGCGACGCTGACAGCCTGGTCTGAGTGGGTGCCTGAGCCAAACATAAAGAAGGTCATCATGACTTTACCGAACTTTCGGTCGCCCATAAAAAAGGTTGCGGCACTTTTGACCTTTCTGGCGGCCCAAATGCCGATAAATATGATGCCTATGAGGTAGGCCAAAATAACGGCCCAGTCGACGAGTTCGATTCCTAACATATATGCAACTCCCTTATTTTTGTTTTAATTTTTACTGACGGTGGGTATTGTATATATATTATTGCCGGAAGCAAAGATTTTTAAGGTCATATTTGCTTTTGGCGCAAAGACTATTTCAAGTGGTTTTTCACCGGCCTTTAGGCTAACTCCGACGAGATTATCACGTTCAACCAGGCTCACATCCGACATAGAGCTGTCGGCTTGTTCGCCGATTTCCAGGACATGGAGGAAATAGTCCCTTTTGGTTTCGCCGATTGGTGCCTCGACTTCCAGCCGCCACGGCACAATTGGCGGACGATTGCTTCTATTGCTGGTGTGGTTATACTGCGCGGTCGGTTCGTGTGGATGTCCCCAAAACTGATGTCCTTCTCCGCCGCGTTTTATTATCTTTGCCCCTTTTGGCAGCAGCGTTTTGAGGAAGGCACGGGATTTGCCGGAACTTAGGACATTTTCTTCTCCGGCGGGGTCGCTCAGCCAGGTGGCGGTGTCGCCGGTATAGGAGAAGACGTGGTCGGGGGTGAGTACCGTCTCGGTTCCGTTTACTGTCGGGTCGCCGGGGATATGGAGGAACCAGGTTTTGGGGAAGTCGGCGTTAGCGGCGTCAATCCGGTCGAAGATGATAATGAACTCACGCTTTCCTCGCAGGTAAAGAAACTGCCTGGTTACTTCGCTGACCTTGTCGGAACGATAGCCCAGAGTTAAGTCGGCGGCTGTGTAGGTGATGGTATCGTCGTGGTGGTAGGCCTTGATTTCCGCGCGGTCGTCGCGAGTGTGACTGGTATATACGTAGCGAATAAGTCCGCCGTCGTTTTCGTTATTTACACCATCCGAACCTCGGGATGTTGTGCGTCGGAATTTTTCTTCGGGATTGTAAATTGTTACGATATTGTAAGCCAGTGAGCCGCCGATGTAGTAGTCACCGTCGTTGTGTCCCTGACCGCCGGCACGAAGTACCAGCCAGCCCTTTTTTGCGAGCAGGAATGAGCCTTCGTCATCACGGGAGTGTCCGGCGAACTTTGGGCCGGCTCCGAAAAAGGCCCAGGTTGCATCCGGGCAGTTCCAGTCGCTTCGCATATAAACATGACCGGCGCCCTTGAACAGTTGAGCGGTGGGATAGTTTTCCTTGCCCGGGTTTGAGGCCTTTATTGCCGGCTTGTAACAAAGGAGTCGCGTCCAGGGGGCTTTGTTCCAGCTTTCTGCTGCACTTTGCTCGCTGATACCGTTTGCAACAGGGTCGTAATAGTGTGCGGCAAGTATCGGGGCCACGTGTGAGAAAACGGAAAGTTTGCCTGAGCGGTTGTCGTCTATCCATGCGGTTTTGTCGCAAAAGGGTACGGTGAGATGCACGGCCCAGCGTGTCATTTCCGGCAAATAACTTGTAGGGGCGCACCGGCTGAAAAGGTCTTCGCCGGTAGCAGTGTACCATGCCTCGAATGCCCACGGGATAACCGCTAAAGGCCCGTAGCCGCCGTGGCCCATACTCTCGGTCCAGACTCCGCCGGATTCATCGAATGCTGGGATGCATTCGGCGGGGACGCGTTTTGCCCAGGAATCGAGAAAACGGACGGCGTCTTCTTCGTGTATTGTGCCGGCTCCTTTTAGGGCCAAGGCAACAAGGAGTTTGGCCGTTATGCCGTCTCGGGTGTTGGGGGTATTAAGATGAGCCGGCCCCCAGGTCTGATTGTACCACCAGTGGCCGTTCTTTAGGGTAATCTCGGCAACATCGGTGTAGTATCTTAGCCATTGGCCAAGCTGGTCGCCGTAGGTTTTTCTTTCTTCCGGAGAGAGGGCGTCGTATATCCAGTCATAGACCAAGCCGTAATAACCGAAGAAGCCGTCACCTTCACGGTTAAGCATTTTGCCGTCGCCCCAGTACTTTTTTATAGCATCGATGTACTGACAGGTATCGTTGCCCAGCTCTTGCTCGACGAGATGGCAGATTGCGGCACAAACCATATCCATCGGCCGAACAAAACGGTTGTTTGGTTTTTTTATACCATCTTTTACAGCGTTGTCGGCGGTTTCTTTTATTATTTTGTACTCTTCGGCCAGCGGGCCTTTGGCATTGGCAGCCAGGGCCGGTAGTGTCGCCTTGTTTACAAACATTCGCGGATGGTCGGCGAGCTGGTAGGCGAAAACGGCGGGCTGAAAAGCAAAAGTGATTAGTAAAAATACCATTGTTAACTTTTTCATTTTTAAGCTCCTGACTTTATTGACAATAAATGCTGGACCAAATACTGAACAAAATTTGATTTGACTAAAAGTTCGTAAATGATAGTTGATGCTGCTGTGCAGGTCAAATATTTTGTCAACAGACCGGTCAAATTTAAAATCAGTCAGCAAAAAAGGATGAATTACTCAAAATGACCGATTTTAAGCAGTCAGACTGGGTAAAAAGAAGCATCCGGTCGAGTTTTTGAGAGTAAAACTATACCCCAATAGCATAGATTTTTATTGACAAAAATGCGCCTAATGTGGTATAAGTGAAGTTAGTGAAGACTGGAAAACTTGGGTTGAGTATGTAGTTTCCTTGATTTCCAGCAAGAAGAAGGAGGAGAGGTTGATGGTAACAAACGAACGAGTATTCTGGCGAGTTTCATTTCAGATATCTCCTTTCTCCTTTTTAAGGTTTTTTTACCTATAGAAGCTGTTTGTTGAAATAGGCAGCTGTTTTGGCTTGCAGCCAAAGTAAGAAGAAGAGTTGATGTATTGTTTTTGAAAGAGGAGGAGTATTATGTATAAAAAACTGTTTTGTTTGTTGGCTGTTTTAGCAATTGCAAGTTCCGCTAATGCAGCTTTGATAGCATACTATCCTTTCGAAAGCTCAGGTGGCCTCCACCCTCTGAATCAGGGCACCGCTTGGATTGACCCTAGTTCTAATGGTGTTCTTATGAATGGTGCGCAGATTGTCGATATTGACACCACTTCTCGTGGTATGGAGGGGGTGCTTCAGTTGAGCAATGATGCTACTAACTCGGGTTTCGCAAACCACCAGTATATGAACATCACCAATGGAGATGATAGCTGGTATGACGACGCGATGCCCTATGGTGTTGGCGCACGTTCATTTGCAGCCTGGGTAAGAATGGACACGGACACGACTCAAGACTGGAGTATATTTATGTCCAAGGGTTACGATTCGACCTTATTTCTGGGCTGCGGACTATTGTCGGCTCCTTTAAGTGACCGGGTCGAGTTTTCTTATCACACAGGTATTGCTTCCTGGAGCCCGCTAAAGGGTACAATAGGCGCAATTAGTGATGAGTACTGGATTCACGTTCTCGCAACGATTGATGGTGAAGATTATAAAACAGCGAGCCTGTATATAAACGGGGTTCTGCAGGAATCCCGGCAGACGTGGGGTTCGTTGTATCAAAATGATTTGGACCTGCTTATTGGCACCGAGCCCAATAGAACCGCCTTTGATTTCGGCTGGAACGGTATGATTGACGATGTCCGCATATATGACGAGTCCTTTGATGGCCCGCGTACTATGGATCTGTTTAACGATACCTACAGCGAGTTTCGTCCGACGATTCCTGAGCCGGCAACGATTTTTCTGCTTGGTCTGGGTGGTCTGGCTTTGCTTCGCAGAAAACGCTAATTCTCGGCCAATAGTAAAAGTAGTTAGCTAATGAATTTGTACCATTTCGGGACCTATACTTCGGGGTAAGCCCCGGTTTTTTTACGAGCACTAAGAATTATTCAGGCAGTACTTTCCACAATATTCAATTCACAGTATGCCAGTTTGCGTAAATTTAGTGTTGAGGTATTATCGAAATTATTGTATATTTTTCGTCAGGACTTCACGATTTACAGGAATAGTGTATTTTTTTGCAAAGGAGGAAGTTTTAATGAGACTTTCCCGGTTACATTTAAGATTTGTGCTTATTCTGTTTGTTGCAGTTAGCTTTTTTGGCGGCATTGGCTTTACCGGCAATTCATTGGACGCTGATATAAAACCTTACAGGGTGGCGCTGGTCATAGGTGACCAGTGGAAAGACCAGATGAGTTTCTATGTCAATGTCAGCAACACTCAGCGGCTGGGGCGATTCGAGGGCTCTTCTGTTAATGATGAATTTTCATCGCTGGCAATAATGCTCAAAAGCTGGGGTATACCGTTCGATATCATTCGGCTGGACCAGGAATTTATGGACATAAACCGTTTCATCGGCCCTGACGGCAAACCCACCGTGGGGTGTATTATCTGGGACGCCGACCAGGCAGCCGAGCTTCAGCCGCAACGCTATGAAGTGCTGCGCGAGGCTGTGAATGAGCACGGCATCAGTATTATCGCCCTGGCCGATAGAATCAAAGAACCTGTAGTGCAGGAACTTTTGGGGATAAAATACGTCGGCAGTTGGATGACCGACGATGACCTTGAGAATTCAGGAGGGCACTTTATTACAAAAGGCCTGAAAAGTAAGCTGGATTATACCGATGGCAGCCTTACGCATAAACAGAGGGTCAAGGTCGAACTGAACGGTGCCGAGTCCATAGTCAAACAGGGTGAGTATCCGCAGGTTACTGTTCGAAGCCTGGCGTCGGGGGCCAAGGGGGTATGGATAGGCGGGGATATTAACCTGATGTTCTCATATCAGGAAGTTCGCAGTCTTCTTCGCAGGGCAATAACTTACGGTATCGGTTACAGCCTGTTCAAGACGTGGGAAAACAAGGCGTGGATGATAATGGATGACCCTGGCACGGCGGCCAATGTGTGGCTTGACCACTGGCATTACCCGACGCTTACCGAGGAGCAGATAGAAAGGTACCTGATAAAGCCGCTTAAAGAGCACAACGGAATTCTTATAATTAATGTGACGCCGGGTTTTGTCAATGACCGACTGCGGCGGGTTGAGCCAACTTTTCAGAGGAAATTCACCGATGAATTCGG
>CAZIKS010000005.1:17513-41604 GCA_964539795.1 uncultured Pirellulales bacterium | reverse complement strand
TTTCCCAGAGGGTTTTTTTGTTCTGGTTGTTTACAAGCCAGTCACCGGCGAGCATTGCGGAGTAAAGAAGACGGGCGTTGTACTGTTCAGCGATTGAGGCTGGAATGTCCTTTGCTGGCAGGGCAGTCGATGGCTGATAAATGATAAGTGCGGCTGTGAGCAGGATTAGTGAAATAAAGTTTCTCATAATGACCTCCTATGGTTAATATTTGGCGGCCTTCGAGGCCGCAACATCGTTAAACTGCACAAAGATACCAAAATACCGTCTGAAATGCAACTATTTGGAGGCTCAGCAAGGTTTATTCTGACAGGGTTGCTATCCATTAGGATGGGAAAAGATAGGAAAATACTCGGCCGAAACGAGGAATTTACTTGTTGAATTTTTTGAAATTGGTGTTTGAATAGTAAAAGTAAGGCTAAGTACTAATTTTTTTCGGGGGGTTACAATGCTTTTCAGGGTTGGGCTTCTCCTTCCTCCGAGTTCAACCCTGTTTTTTTATGGGGTGTTATTTTGTTAATTTGGCAGCGAAGGGACCAAATTGACAGTACCACCAAGCAGACAACAGAAGTGAAGCCGCCCTTATTTTCAAATTTGAAGCGTTTGAATGCCAGTAGGTGGTTTGGCACGGATTTTGCTTTTTAGAAAAGTGAGATTTGAACAGTGTAAAAGTAAAAAAGAAAAGAATTTTGAAATTGAAAGGGAGGTGTAACTATGACACTGGTACCGTATATCAGAAGACACAGGAACGGATTGTCGAGGCTTCACAGTGACATGGACGATTTGTTTAACGCATTCTTTGGTGGACTTGATATGCCGCGTTATGAGCACAAAGTGTGGCCTGCACTCGACATCGCCGAAAATGAAGATTCTATAGTTGTCCATGCCGAGCTTCCGGGGTGCAAAACGGAAGACATCAACATTTCGGTTCACGGTAATACGCTGACAATCAGCGGGGAAAAGAAAGAGTCGGTTGAAAAAGAGGAAAAAGGCTACTATCACGTTGAAAGAACATACGGTAGCTTCAGGCGCGACCTTAATCTACCGTCCGATATTAATGCGGACAAGATTGATGCGGTTTGTAAAGACGGGGTTCTTACGCTAAAGCTGCCGAAAGCTGAGAAGGCAAAACCGATTAAGGTTAAAGTCAAGTCACAATAAGCCGATAGTAAATATACTTGGGAGGAGGTGTGCACCCGGTTATAATAATCGGGTGCACATTTTTTTTGGGTCGGCAATCGGCCGGGTCGAGATGAGTTTTCGAGTTGAACGGACAAATTCCGGACGGGGAAATCATCTATTCGTCCGAGTATCCCAGATTTTTGAGGACATCCCCGACGCGTGGATATAATCTTGCGGCGTTTTTGTAATAGATTTTTTCAAGAACATCCTTCGGCAGCGCCAGGCCTTTTGTTTCAATTTCATCGAAGAATCCGCCCTTTATTATTTTGTCGGTTTCGAGCAGCTGGAAGCAACGGTTATACTGTTCGGCAACCTGTTTGTAATTTCCATCTTCGGGCTGTTTTGTTATATCTGTGCCGAAGAGGATTCTGTCTGAATATTTAATTATGAAGTTTCTGAGCTTATCGGTGTCCATACGATGGAACTGCTGAAATCTTGCGGCGAGGTCAACGTTGAGATTCGGATATGTTTCGAGCATATACATCAAGTAGTCCAGTTGCTCATCGGAATTGAAGAGATCGAGCATGTGGGCATTGACAACGACGAGGTTCGGGTGCCTGTCAAGGACTCTCTGCCAGGCGTTCTGTGCGGCCCAGAATTTGACCGGGTCTTCACACCAGCTTGTGGGATATGGCTGAGCGATATGAACGGAGGCTCCGACGAAGCCGAGTTGCTCCATTTTTGTGAATGTGGGGTCGTTAGCGGGGTGATTTACGGCAGTTGAAACGCCGACCCAGATTTTATATCCTGCAACACCTCTGCGTTTCCATTCGACAAGGTCTTCGGGGGAAAACCTGAGACCGTTGGCTATCCTGCGGTTATTAATGCAGGACAGGAAACGTCCGGGAAACTTTTCTTCCGCACTTTTAAGAAAATCAACACCATCACCTCCCGGTTTGAGGGGCGAATTCAGGTCGACCCACATTTCGAGTTTCACATTGTGCTGTTCTTTAAGCGCTTTTCGTACTTCCATATAAGCAGCCATTCTTTTCAAACTGCCGACGTGTGCGTGAGCATCTATTCTTGGTATGGCGGTGAAATCATCCTGGCCGTGAGCGGTAGAAAAAACAAAGGACAGGACAAGGCAGAGAGCTAATAATGAATGCTTGGAAACAGATTTGAACACGATATACCTCCTTCTTAAGGCTGACCGAATTAAATATTGTTTAAATGATGTTTACCATTTAACAATATCTGCCGACAATTTTCCAGAAAAAAACAGAAGTTCGATTTTTTGTTAATCATATTTGTCATTTAATTCAATGAGCTTACTTGCCATATTGCACGACTTTTAGTATTTTGTCGCATAATGAGCATTGAACAAACACAGTCCGGCAGTGAGGTCAAAGGGCTTTGGGTTGTCGGCCGAGTGTATGACTTGCTGGCCCCTCGGGCCTACAGCGTTATTATTTTCTGCGCGTTATTCTGTACACTTGCGGTAAAATTCTTCCATTCATACCGGATGGGTCTGGTTGGTGAATATTTTGGCTGGGTAGTTGAGGATATTGCGGTATTGCTGTTAATCGAAGTAGTTCTGACGCTGATTTGTTTTCGCCTACCCAGGCGTTGGATTATTTGCAGCGTTACGGTTTTTGCGGCATTAGTATGCACGTGGTCGATTATGAGCGCCGGGTGGCTTATAAGAACAGGTACGCAAATTCTTCCTCCTGTTCTTTTGCCTTTGATTCGCGACCCTTTGAATTCTTTTGGGATTATCGGAGTGAATCTTGCAAAGATGCCTGTTGCGGCGGTTGCACTGTTGGGTCCGAGCGCTATTGCTTTGACATTTTTCATTTTTGTTTTAGTGAAACCCAGGATTGTGACTTATGAGAGGAAAGTTTTAGTCCGGAAAGTCGTTATTTCCTTCATTATTATTCTTACAGCTGTTGTTGCCCGCTATGCAGTTCCCAAAAGAGGTTCAGGGCAAATAGTAACGGCGGGTCTTCGTTATAATTGTCAATTAAGAGCCGTAACTTATTTACTTTTTGCGGGTTTCGACCACAGGAACAAGGTAGATTCAGCCAACATTAAGCGAGAGATACCGTCTTTTGACGAGATAGAGATATCGGTTCGGTCCGGTCAGCAGCGAGTAAGCCGCAATGTGGTAATAGTTATTTTAGAAGGGATTCAGTACAGATACACATCACTGGCAGATGAGCGAAACGGCCTGACTCCTTATCTTACGAGATTGGCCGATGAAGGTGTTGAATTTTCAAATATGCGTTCATCAGTTACGCATACCACAAAGGCGTTATTTAGCCTTTTGACGGGCAGGTATCCCTCGATTTCTCAGGATATTGCCGAGGCTGTTCCGGCTGCCAAGCCTTATGCGAGCCTTGCGACGATTGTTAAGGGTCATTTGAATTTTCGTACAGCTTTTTTCCAGTCGGCCAAGGGCAACTTCGAGTGCAGGCCGGGTTTAGTTAATAACCTTGGTTTCGATAAGTTCTGGTCGAGAGATGATTTGGACGACCCTAATTGTTTTGTGGGTTTTTTGGGGAGCGATGAATTTTCTATGTTAGAGCCGATAGTCGAATGGATAGAAGCCGACAGCAAGCCGTTTTTATTAACGATTTTGTGCTCAGTTACTCACGACCCTTACGAGGTTCCCGAGTGGTTTGGAGAGCCGGCCAAAGAGCCTGTTGAGCGTTATCGGCAGTCGATTTCTTACACGGACCAATTTTTGGCCGCTTTGGATGTGGAATTTGCCAAGCTGGGATTATCCGAGGAGACGATTTTTTGTATTGTTGGGGACCACGGTGAAGCCTTCGGAGAGCATGGTATGCTGGGTCACGAGCGAATAGCCTTTGATGAGAACCTCCGTATACCCTGGGTTATCCGGGCGCCGTTTCTTATTGATGGGGCAAGTAAAGTTAGGGAAGCTTTGAGCTCTGTTGACCTTACTCCGACGCTGTTGAGTCTGCTTGGCTTTGATATCAGCGATTGGGGGTTTGACGGAGTGAACGCACTTGGGCCGGTAGCGGAAGACCGGAAAGTATATTTTTCGGGATGGATGTGGCAGGGGCCGGCAGGTTTTATAGCGGATAACCGGAAGTTCATTTATGATATTACAACAGAGATGGTATCGGTGTATGATTTGAGTGAGGATGTGCTTGAACTGGACCGGTGCGAGCTGGAGGATGAGGAGGCGGGTAAAGTTGCCGATGAGGTGAGCGAATGGCGTAAAAACAGCATCTTTCGAATCAATCAAAAAAGGTCGGGTAAGGAAACGGTCTTCGATTTGTGGCTTTGCCGCTGGACGGGCCGAGTTTCTTCAGCCAGGTATTGCCGTGAAAAAGAGAATTAACTTTTACCTTTTGTTTTTTTTGTCTCGAAATGCAACATTCAGGTCTTATTATTCTTCCATATATTCATAGAGCCTGGTAAGGACATCACGTTGAATCTGGCGAATCCTCTCCCTGGTGAGTCCCAATTTGTTGCCTATTTCTCTCAGTCCGATGGGTACGTTTCCATCGAGGCCATAATGCATCTTCAGAATTTTCGCCTCTCTGGGCTCTATTTCCTCGAGCAATCTCAAGAGCTTTAGTTTTTGTTCGTCGGCGACAATTTCATCTTCGGGCTGGCCGCCATTTTCGTCTTCAATAGTAGCCTCGAGCAACTGGTCCTCATCTGTATTTTCATTTCCGGAGACATCTTTTACAGAGCCAAGAGTCTTTACGACCTGATTTATAATTTTTGCCTTTCTGAAAGGCACCTGCATAATGTCGGCCATTTCTTCGATATCCGGAGAGCGGCCGAGCCGAAGCTCAAGTTCGGCAGCGGTGTGTCGCCACTGATTTATCAAAGCAACCATATAGGTTGGGATATGCACGGGCCGAGTATTCATCAGCAGGGCTCTTTTTATACTCTGTTTAATCCACCAAGCTGCATATGTACTAAATCGAGTGCCGCGCTTAGGGTCAAAGTAATCAACGGCTTTTATAAGGCCGAGATTTCCCTCTTCAATCAGGTCGCCAAGGCTGAGTCCTCGATTTCCATACTTTTTTGCAATGTTAACAACGAGTCGCAGGTTGCTTCTTACCAGTTGTTCCCTTGCGGAGGGGTCGCTTTTTTCTGTAATCAGAGTTCCAAGGAGTCGTTCCTGCTCTGCAGTAAGAAGGGGCGCTTCGTCGATTTCCTTGAGGTATTCTTTTATGGTAACATCAAACGCTATAGCCACCTCCATCCCAGCCAAAAAGCCTTTCGACCTTAGCTATCAGGGCAAATTCGACCTCATCCTTAGTTTTTCTTACAGGGAGATTGACTTTTCAGACAGCACAATCCATTTGGGGTATCGGTTAGATATGCCCGTGGGTTTAGCGGGTTGGCAGGCTACTGTCTGCGTGGTAGTTATCGGCTGTTATTATTATCGGTAGCAGCAGAAGGACCTAGTGTTATTTACTTAGAACAACCACTCCGTTATCGGGTACGAAACCGGAGAAGACGGTAAAATCGCCATCGGCGGATTTTTTTGTTATTCCTTCTGTCCGGCTGCGATATTTAATTCCGGCATCTTCAATATAAAGTGAAAGAGGTGAGCCGGGAACGGTTTTGGTCCGGAAAGTCAGCTTGTCGGCGGTTTTTTCGGCGGTTACATCATCGACTCCCCGGAAATAGACAAGTCTCGGCGCTGTTTGCTCAGGGGCAATCATAATTATCAGGGGTGTTCCAAAGATTAGCTTTACGGGAATTTTTTTCAGTTCATTTAAGGTGTAACTTTTTTCGTCCAGATAGCGGTTGTTTGTGAGGTCAACTATTCTGTATTTAACATTTTGTTTCAAACCGAGGGTTTCCGGAGAGATTATTTTGAGGTATTCATCCCGCTGTTTTTCGGTCTGCTGTTGTTCTTTTGTTTTCAAAAATGCCATTACGACAAGGGTTCGACCATCCCTGCTGAAAGCATTTACAAGTGAGCCGGCTTTGGTCATATCGATTACATTGCGGCTGTCAAAGTTTGAGAACCTGCTTGAATTGTTCAGGCCAAAGAAGCGCCATGTTTCCCAGAGTGAACGAGCCAAATCAATCTCCGGTCGCAGGCCGGTTTGGGCCCATTTTTCTATTGTATCGGGAATCGGCCTGAAACGGAACGGGAACATAAATGCGGTACAGAAATTAATCATATCGAGGCTGTCCTGGCGGCTTCTCCATATTGCGAGTGATTGAACTCCCTGTCCCCTGCCGTTCCAGAAGGTGACGACCGACTCACCGGGAATTGAGCGCGGGTCGGTGTTTTCGCCGTTTAGTCTTATATCGAACCATGGAACGACCCCGGAGAAAAGAAGCATATTTGCGTTAAGCATTAGTATGCCTTTGCCGTCGGTATATCGTGCGACGAGCTTTCTGGCACGTTTGGCAAAATCGTGATAGCCGTCAGTTACAAAGCGGGCTACGTAACCGCCACAGCCGTGCTTCGGATTTGTACACATTCTGGTGTGGAACCAGTGGTCAATATAAAGGCCGTCAAAGTCGAAGTTTTTCAGCAGCAGGTCAACCTCCTTTTCCCAGTGCTGCCGCCAGCCTTCGGCTCCGAAGCACATAAGAGTTGTGCAATTTGCATATTCAATAGCCTTGGAGGCGGCCCAGGCGGCGGCATTTTCCTGATATCCGGGGGCCTCGAAATTGTAGTCGGAGAAGGTGACATAAGGTATGACCTTGATACCGTAACTGTGCGCCTGGTCAATGAAGTGACGGACTTTATCCTGGTCGGTTGGGCGACTGAAATCACCGGACATAAAATTTGCACCGCCGATAATGAGGTTGATGCCCTGCTGCGCCCAAACCTTAACCTGTTCATCGGAGGGCGGCGACCAGGGTTCGGTTCGTCCTCTCCATCTCACCATATTAATCTGGTGGGGTCCGGGCCAGACAACACGGAGACTATTCAGGTCGTTGCGAGGATTTTTTGCGGGTGTGAGCTGGACCCAAAATTGATTTCGACGGACATCCTGTGGATTAAAGGGGAAGGTTGTGTTTCGGATATCAAACTCTTCGTACTCAAGGCGATTTTGGCGCATATAGACCTGGGTGAAGATGTCTCTTCTGCCTCTTGAATCGTGGGACCTCAGAGTTTTCCCGTCTTTTGTATCCACGGCGCCGGTTTGTATAGAGCGGCCGTCTTCGAGGCGGACGGAGGAATCTCGATATCCGCTCCAGCGGTCAGTGAAATCCTCCTTTGAAAATTCTATTCCGGTAAGGGAATTTCCAAGATGTATAAAGGGACACCAGTGAGATTCGAGAACAGGCTCATCAGGTTTTATGTCCCTGATGGGGACCGTAGCTTCGGGGCGGATATTGAAGGGGACTTTAGCCGGTTCGGACCAGCGTGTGAGCAATTCGTTAATATCTTTTTCCAGATAAGCGTGATTGAAGCAGTTCCAGCGGAGTTTGACACTTTCTTTTGTTCGCAGTTCGACGGTTATCTTTGTGAAGCCATCGACGTCGAAAAGATAATTGATTTCCCAATAGAGAGGTATAGGCCTGCCGTCAGAGGGCCAGGCATAGAGGCCCGTGGCGCTAACCTCGACAAATTCAGGGCCGGAGCTGACTAATTTTGTTTTTATATTGATACTGTTGGAAGCGTCGAATCGGTATGCGTCGGTAAGGTCGCCGGACCACAGGAGCGGTCGCATCTCGACGGCCTTTTCATATCCGAATCGCGGCCGGTCTTTTCCACCGGTGCGGCTTGCTCCGGGATCATTTTCGGGCATAAGGCCGACATAAGGATTTGGAAAGGAGGTGCCGGGAGCGATGAATTCATCTCCGAGTGCTTTGGCTGAGATAATCTGGCCGGTGGTTTTATCTATCACATAAGTGAATGTCCCGCCGCTAACGGTTATCCTGGTATCTGTCTGGGCGGTTTCGAGGGGCTTGAATATGCCGTAAACCATACCGTCGTATATATTGTCGGCCCCTGCGCAAGGAGTTGAGCAGAACTGACAAAACACAGTAAGGATAAATAATAAGCTGATAAACCTGGTCATAACATCATCTCTTTTCACTTGCCAAAAATGTTCTAATATCACCATAACCTTGCGTTAATATACAGGCGGCGGTTTTCAAAGTCAAATTCCATGTGTATTGGCCATCTCAGGAGCGTTTGGAGTTTTGGTTTACAGTTCAACTCAAACTCAGGGGTTTTGGCATAAGCTTTTTCTGAAGTAAATTTTTGTGAAATCGACTCAATATATTGGCTTTGATTGGCTTTGGATTGGGTTTGTTTTGCCGACGGCAGAAGGGGCGGTCCATTTACATATTCCTTTGTTTTAACAGAACTTAGGTTTATTTTGGCATTTTTGAGATTGGGTTTGAATTGGGTTTGTTTTTGCGGCGGGCGAGGAGGTTGAAATTGTTGTAATGCTTTATCATAACTTGACTTATGTCCATTGGCCTATCCCGAAAATTGGGTTTGTTTTGCATAAAAGACTCATAGCCACTAAGGCACTAAGACTCAAAGAAAACAAGAGATTTAATTTTAAAAGAGCACGAAGAAAAGCAAACACGAATACCTGAGACACAGAACTACTTTTTTTCAGGGGGGTAGAAAAATACCCTCCCTATAATTAGATGGACTTGCGCATTTGATACGAAAATTTGTTGGATTTGAATGAGTTAAAATTTGTAAGTGTTGATTAGTAAAGGGGTAAAAAAAATTTTGAAAAATTCTATTTGGGCTCCTGGATACTTGCGCAATCGGTACGAATTTGGCAGAGCGGGAAATAAAGAATAAATTTTTGGAAACACCGAAGGGCACGAAGAACACGAAGAACAGAATTAAAGACAGGCTGATTATTAAGTTGAAGGCAGGAAAAAAAAGGGGGAAAAATGACAAAAAAACGCAAAAAATGACCGGGTTTTGAAGAAAAAGGGGGGAAAAATGAAACAAAAGGGAAAAAATGATACGTTTTTGACCAAAAA
The DNA here is from genome assembly GCA_964539795.1 of uncultured Pirellulales bacterium. GTDB lineage: Bacteria > Planctomycetota > Phycisphaerae > Sedimentisphaerales > Anaerobacaceae > CAZTKW01. Next base: position 32,510 of record CAZIKS010000005.1, on the reverse strand, counting down.
AACGTATAAAATTTCATACCCGATACACATACCTCGTTCAATGTTAAAATAGGTAAGATTTTGCGGGGCAAAATTGCTCTCTCAAAATGAGGCTGATTAAAATGTTAAAATGGGTAACTTAGAGTGGGGCAAAATTTCACTCTCAAAATGAGACTGAAAAAAATGTTAGATGTTGTTGGCGGAGGAACGGAGCAGAGAAGCGGAGCCGGAGAAGTGGAAAGTCTTTTATAAATGGTAGTTGGCGGTTGGGATTGCTAACGGAGTGAATTGTTTGATTGTGCCAGCCGAGGCATATTCACACAATACCTGCCAGTTGTAGTTATGGTAGTATCGCCTTGTATTATTAGGGTCAACAAGGTCTTTCTCCTCAATCCGCCTGCCTAAGGCATCATAGGAAAATTCGGCTATGTTGTTGCTGTCCTCGGTATAGAAAATTATTCTTTAGCTCCAAGTTTACGCAGCAATTCTGCTATTTCTTTTCTGTCATTGTTTACAGCAGTTTCCAATGCTGTGTCTCCACGCTTATTTTCTGTTTTTATATCCGCTCCGTTGGAAATAAATAATTCAACCATCTCCTTATCACCTGAAAGGACTGCATTGTACAGAGGGGTTTCCCCTCTGTTATCTCTGGCATTCACATCTGCGCCGGCATCAATCAGCATCTCTGCCAACTGAGTATTTTTATTCTTTGCCATTACCGCGTAATGTAACGCTGTAAATCCATTCTTATCTTTTACATTAGGGTTTGAACCATGGCCTATCAGTATTTCAGCGATTTCTAATTGCTCATCCATTATGGCAATGTGCAAAGCAGTAAGGCCTGATTCACCCGTGGCAGCTGGATTTGCACCATTACTAAGAAGAAATTCGACCGCCTCTTTGTGTCCAAACGTGACTGCTGTACGTAAAGGTATTATTCCAGTTAATTCGTTACCTTTATCAACATCGCCCCCCTCACGAATAAGCTGCCCAATATCCTGCATAAACTTATCTTTATTGAAGATAAAAGGAGCCGGTTCAGCCTTTCCACCATAATGAGCACCGTGTTTTTTCAGTAATTCGACCATCTCCTTATTACGAATATAATAATCTGCAACGTATAGGGGAGTATCTTCCTGATGGTCTTTTGCATTGACATCAGCCCCATTTTCAACAAGTATCTTCACCATTTTAAAATTGTGTTTCCGAATAGCATAATGGAGTGGAGTATCGCCAGAAGCATCTCGTTTCTCAAAATTTACCCTTGAAGCTAAAAGATTCGCAATTGCTTTGTGGTAGTCTTTCTCTAAAGTCGATTGAAACACGTTTGTCTTTCTGCCATTCTCATCGATAACAGTCATTATGGTGTCTTCTTGCAGTAAAGCCGCTTCAAGCACCGTATCCCCATGACTATTCCTGGCCATAACATCAGCGCCTGCATTTAATAAAAATTCTATCGATGTTATTATACATTTATTATCACGTTCAGTAAAATTCCCTAATGCATAATATAAGGGAGTTGAACCCGCTTTATTTCTTGCATTAACATCAGCACCTTTTTCTACAAGCAGTTTTACTAAGCCCACATCCCCTCCAGTCATTGCTTCGTGAAGAATGGTAGCGCCATCATGGGTTCTGGCATTAATATCAGCGCCTTTAGCAATTAACAGATATGCCACACCAGCCGCCCATTGACTATTTGCAGCTGCCGAATGTAACGGCGTCCACCCTAAGTTACCCTCTGCATTGACATCTAAACCTTTGTCAATAAGAAAAGCCGCTATGTCATCGCGTCCGCTCATTGCTGCTTCATGGAGTAATGTCCGCCCTATCTCATTTTTCGCATTTACATCAAGGCCATTCTTAATAAGCTGTTCAAGCTCACTTACAGAACAAGAGCTAACCAAGTCGTGGGGAGACTTTTTTTTACATCCATTCGTAAAGGGAATTGTTACGGTTACAATTAAAATTAAAGAGATAGATATACTTTTCACGATTTCATTCTCCTTGATGCCATGGTCAAAAACTCGTTTTCCCGTATCGACTGTAAGGGCGGTCAGGTTTTTCGTTTTTGGTCAACATAGTATATTCCCAAATTTACTTGATTTCGGTTATCCTAAATTTCATCTCCACAATAGCACCGGCTTCATCGCTCAAGGTAGTTACACTGCCCAACCCATCAAAATGTTAATAATAACAGGTTTCATTCTCCCCAGCAACACCAATCATAGAGATAATTAAGTCCGGCCACAGAGGTGTAGTGGTTTAAGCAGACGGAAATAAAATACCCCTAAGTTTGAGCAGTTAAGGTCTTGATTGTAATATCTTTAACAATATAATAATGCTGTGTTTAAACGAAGACAAACATCAAGTCCAAGTAAAGACGTGCCCGGAGGAGAGGTTGGAGTAAAGTCCAAATGCAAAAGTAAGTTTGTCATAAAAATTATAACTCGCGGCGCAGTAATCAGGCTTGGTGTCCTGGCCGCCTTTATTATAATACTTTGCTTATGGGGATATTTCACAATGGTTAAAATGCCCGGAAGAAGTTATTCCGGCCCGCTACCGGCTTTGACTGACGCCGAGGTATCTGTGCGGGAGGAACTTGTTCGTGATGTAAATAAACTTGCCGGCGAGATAGGTGAGAGAAACATTTTGCACTACCAGAACCTTACCGCCGCCGCAGATTTTATTAAAACGACCCTTGCTGAAGCCGGGTACGAAGTCCTCGAACAGAATTATCCGGTAGAAGGTAAAAACTGCTGTAATATCACAGCCGAGATTGTGGGGGCAGAACAGCCCGAGCAGATAATAGTTGTGGGCGCCCACTACGATTCGGTGTATGGCAGTCCCGGAGCAAATGATAACGTCTCAGGTGTTGCAGCAACTCTTGCCCTTGCCCGCTCCTTTTTTGGTAAAAAAGCAGCTCGCACCTTACGCTTGGTTCTGTTTGTAAATGAAGAGCCACCATTTTTCCAAACCAGCCGGATGGGCAGCCTGGTTTACGCGAAAAGCTGCCGAGAAAAAGGCGAGAACATTATTGCCATGCTCAGCCTTGAAACTATTGGCTATTATTCGGAGCAGCCAAAGAGCCAAAAATACCCGTTCCCCTTTAATCTTGTATATCCCTCGACCGGTAACTTCATCGGTTTTGTAAGCAACCGTTCATCTCGTAAAATATTGCACACGGTTATTTCTTCGTTTCGAAGAAACTGCAAGTTTCCATCACAGGGAGGAGCTATTCCGGAAATTGTCCCCGGAATCAACTGGTCGGACCACTGGTCTTTCTGGCAACAGGGTTATCCGGCAATTATGGTAACTGATACGGCGGTGTTCCGTTATCCCCATTACCATACGCACGAAGATACGCCTGATAAAATCGACTATGATTGCCTTGCACGAGTGGTTTTTGGCCTTCGAGCAGTCATTTCCGAATTAACCGGACCTGCCGACCAATAAGCCTGCAACTTCGTTTTATACAGACCTATTTGCGAGAGTTGCTAAAAGAGTGAGCACTTCGTATTGTTCTTGACATCACCGGCATCAATTGCAATAGTGAGCCTGCTAACGTCAGCAGAGTCCAAAAAAAGGCAGATTATATGGCATCGACTGCAGAAACCGGGAGCAATTTGGCCTTGTTCGGAGGCGAAAAAGCGGTCAAGTCTGATAGCGGTGATATGTTCACCTGGCCAATTGTCACAGCCGAGCATGAAGAGGCGGTTTTAAGAGTCCTGCGGGCCGGTCAGATGTCCGGGCTTGGCATAACAAAGGAATTTGAGAAGAAATATGCCGAGACTCTCGGCAGAAAATACGGGCTGGCCTGTCCTAACGGCACATCAGCAATCCTCGAAGCAATGTACGGTCTTGGAATTGGGGCAGGTGATGAGGTCATCTCACCGAGCATTACCTACTGGGCGTCAATTGTGCAAGCTTACAGTCTCGGGGCCACAGCGGTCTTCGCTGATATCGATCCCGACCGGCTTTGCATCGACCCCGGTGATATTGAACATCGAATAACACCGCGCACCAAGGCAATCGTAGTTGTACATTATGCCGGTATGCCGGCTGATATGGATGCCATAATGGCGATTTCCGAAAAGCACGGTCTAAAAGTTCTCGAAGATTGTTCGCACGCTCATGGCGCGCTTTACAAGGGCAAAGAAGTCGGCACATTCGGGCAGGCGTCGGTTTTTTCACTGATGACGGGAAAATCTCTTGCCATTGGAGAAGGGGGAATATTGTTCACCGACGAGCGGGAAGTTTATGAACGCGCGCTATTGTTCGGCCACTATATCCGTCATAATGAGATTGAACTTGAAGAGCTAAAACCATTTACCGGTCTTCCCTGCGGCGGAATAAAATCGCGTCTCAATCAGATCAGTTCCGCCTTCGGACTGGTACAGTTGAGGTTGTACCCGAAGCATATGGCTGAAATTGACAAAGCTATGAATTATTTCTGCGATTTGCTCGAATCTTTGCGAGGCATTAAGCCAATTCGGCCGAAAAGAAACACGAATACTACGAAAGGCGGCTGGTATTTTCCACATTTTAAGTATACCTGCGAAGAGTTAGCTGGTCTTTCGCTGGCGCGCTTTGCCGAGGCGGTTAAGGCTGAAGGGACGGTTTGTGAGCCAGGCTGTAATAAACCCCTGCACCGACATCCACTGTTTACGAAAATGGATGTATACGGTCATGGCAGACCGACAAGAGTCGCTCATCTTGACAAATCTGTTAATATTGATGGGTTTGTGAAATCACTGCCGGTTTCAGAAAGAATCAACCGCTGTGTTTTTACGGTGCCGTGGTTCAAACATTACAGGCCGGAAATAATCGAAGAGCACGCCAATGCCTATAAAAAAGTTTTAGAGAATTACCGGCTGTTGTTAGCTGGTGACAAAGGCGAAGGTACCGATGAAGGAGAATATACCAGCTTCTTCATTGAACAAAGAGAAAACCTTTGATTTGTACATATTTGCTAAAGGCGGTTATAAATGAACTCTTCTAAAATCACGATTTTTATTTCGGCGTTAGTGATTGCTCTTTCGGGGATGGTTCAGGCGTCCACTGAATATCTGAAAGTTGGTTTTGGCGTGCGTGTTGTAAACCCGAAGGGTGGGGCAGTTCCAATCGGGCATATATCAACCACACCGAGAAACAATATTCACGCGGACCTTCGTGTTCAGGCGATGGTGGTTGAAACTGAATTCGGCCAGCGTATCGTATGGATGGGGTGGGATTTTTGTAATGTTTTGAGTGATGTGGCTGAGCGTGTCAAAAGAAAAGTTTCGGAAAAATATGGTATATCTCCGGAGGCTTTTTGCATCAATGCCAGTCATACACATTCGGCGCCGCCACTGACGGAGCGAGAAGCGGTCAAAACCGAGTACTTCGATGCCGACTATGCTGAGTTTGTCATTGACCAGGCAGTAAAGGTGGTTGGTGATGCCATTGAGAGGTTGGGATCTGCGAGGCTGCGATACAGTGAACAGATGTGCACTTCGGTCGGTATCAATCGGCGCAGGGAGGTAAACAGTCGTATCGAGATGCTGCCTAACTTTGATGGTGCGGTGGACCACAGGGTACAGGTGATTGCAGCAGAATCGCTGGAAGATAGGAAGCTTAAGGGTGTAGTTGTCAAGTATGCCTGTCACCCGGTTACGGTTGGGCCTGCCGGTTTGGGAGCGGACTATCCAGGCTTTATGCGGGATTTTATTGAGAAAAGACATCCCGGTGCGGTGGTGGTTTTCCTTCAGGGATGTGGTGGCGATGTCCGTATTCAGATTGTTGATGAGTATGCTACAAAATTCATTCGTGAATCGGAAGAACAGGTAGCCAGACGGCTTGGACGAGACCTGGGGATGAGTGTGGAATGGGCACTTAATAAAGAGGGGACTGCGATTGCCGGCCCGATAGAGTATGATTATGAAGTGATTGAACTGCCGTTAGAAAAAGTTGCCGAGAGTAAATACCGTGAGGAGATCGAAAAAAATACTTATAAGAGACCCTGGGCCGAAAAATACCTTGCTATGCTCGAACGCGGTGAAAAGATTGCCCAAATTGAACCTTACCGGATACAGGTTTTTCGTTTTGGCAGTGAGAGCAAAAATCCGTTTGTACTTATAGCTTTACAGGGAGAGGTATTTACCGAATATGGTTTTAATTTGGCCAAGAGGCTAAAGCCATCCAACACTATCGTTTTGGGATACTGTAACCATATAGCCGGCTATGTTTGTACGGCTGATGCAATTAAGAAGGGAGGTTATGAACCACAGGCTTATGCATTCTGGAAGACGGCAGGACCATATACGATGGCGACTGAGAGCATAGTCCTTGAGGCAGCCACGAAGTTGGCACAATCGAAAGGTAAATGAGTTTTTGTTATAAAAACGACTTAGAAAGAGGATATTTAGGATGAATAGGGAGAATTTAAGCAGACGACAATTTTTGACTGCGACATCGGCCGGTACTCTTGCGGCGGTAACTTCAGCAGCAATTCCTGCTTATGGAGGTAAAAGTGGAAAAGCTGGTAAGCTTGCAATTAACGGTGGCAAGCCGGTCAGAAGCAAAGGCTGGCCTGAGTGGCCTATATGGGATAAAGCGGCAGACGAGCAACGGGTATTATCGGTGCTCCGCAGCGGGGTATGGTCGAGAGGAAAAGTGGTATCGGAGTTTGAGGAAAAATATGCCGAGTTAATGGGAGCAAAACGATGTCTTGCCACGACGAATGGTACCCATGCCCTTATTACCTCACTGCATACGCTGGGGATAGGAGTAGGCGACGAGGTCCTTGTGCCGCCTTATACCTTCGTTGCGACGATAGACGTGGTTTTCCTTGTCGGCGCTCTGCCGGTGTTTGTCGATACGGACCCGGAAACATTTCAGATAAATCCGGAAAGAATTGAAGAGAAGATAACAGAAAATACAAGAGCGATTCTGCCTGTTCATATTCTCGGGTTGCCAGCGAATATGGACAAGATTAATGCTATTGCGAAGAAGCATAATCTGAAAGTAATAGAAGATGCCTGCCAGGCTTGGCTTGCAGAGTGGAAAGGTAAAAAGTGCGGGACACTCGGCGAGCTGGGTTGTTTCAGCTTTCAGAATTCCAAGAACCTAACCTGTGGAGAAGGCGGTGCGATTGTCGGAGATGACGAGGCGGTGATGGACAGATGTCACTCTTTCCATAATTTTGGCAGGGCGTACGGCGAATCGATGCTTTCATTGAGCGGCTATGCTTATTTGGGGACAAAATGCAGGATGACGGAATACCAGGCGGCTATATTGCTCGCGCAGATGAAACGGCTTGAAGCGCAGACGCAGAGACGTACGGAGAATGCGGAGTATCTGACATCGAGAATCAAAGACATTCCCGGAATCGTCCCTTATAAGTTATATGAAGGAGCGACCAGGGCTGCATATCACTTATATCCGTTCAGGTATAAAAAAGAATATTTTAACGATATGCCACGGAGTAAATTTCTATCGGCGTTAAATGCCGAAGGTATTCCATGCTCGGGTGGGTACGGCCGGATTAACAAGGACGAATTCTTTGAGAATACTTTGAATTCGAGGAACTTCAAGAGAATGTATTCAGAGGAACAGCTTAATAGATGCCGTGAACAAAATCATTGCCCTGATAACGATAAGCTCTGCACAGAAGCAGTGTGGTTTACTCAGAATATGCTGCTTGGAAGTAAAAAGGATATGGATGACATTGCCGATGCCATCGAGAAAATCCATAATAAATGTTCCTGAAGATACCGGCTATTACTATCGAGCATTAATACATTTGCGAGAATAGATTATTTAAAGTTAATGGGGAATGATTGATACTGAGACGACGAATATTTATTGAAGGTCTAAATATTCCTGCTTGGAGAGTATGCGATGGAAATTGTATTTCTTGACACTGCCACCATCAACTTATTAAACGACGATATGGACTTTTCGAGCATAAAGGCGTTGGGTGAGTTGGTATGCTATGCCAATTCAAATGAGACTCAAGCAATTGAACGAGGCGGCGGTGCAGAGACTGTGATTGTAAACAAAGTGCCGATGACAAAGAGGGTGATGGAGGTTCTTGGGGGACTTAAACACATTGCAGTAATTGCCACCGGCTATAACAATGTGGACATTTCGGCCGCAAAGGAGGCCGGTATCCGCGTTACAAATGTTAGAGGCTATGCAAAGGATTGCGTGCCGCAGCATACATTTGCACTGATATTGAACCTGGCTACACGTGCGTGTGACTATAACCGCGACATTCGAAACGGCGACTGGCAGAAATCTTCGACCTTTACGCTTTTGAAGTATCCGACGTTTGAGCTTGCCGGCAAAACCATAGGCATTATCGGCTTTGGCGCAATCGGCCGGGGTGTGGCGCGCATTGCTGAGGCAATGGGAATGAGGGTTATGGCTTATGATGTGGCGGATTTTGAGGACAGTGCATACAACAACAGCAGAAGCTCGCTTGATGAGATATTTGAAAAGGCTGATATTGTGAGCCTGCACTGCCCGCTCACAGCAGACAATAAATATATAGTCAACGGGGAAGTATTAAAAAAGATGAAGTCTTCGGCCATTCTTATCAACACCGCAAGGGGGCCTCTTGTGGACCAGGCGGCCCTGGCTGAGGCTCTGAACAGCGACGAGATTGCCGGGGCCGGTATTGATGTACTGGACGAGGAGCCGCCAAGAGACAATCCGCTTCTGGGCGATGTTAAGAACCTGATTATGACACCGCATTCGGCGTGGTCCACACGAGAGGCAAGGCAGAGGCTTATTGATGAGGTGGCTGAGAATATTAAGGCATTTTCAGAGGGCAGGGAGCGCAACATTATCCAAAGATGAGAGTTGTCAAAGCAATAAATCTCTCAGCAAGTTTATTATAGGTCATTTTGCTGCAATTGGGGTCGGTGTAAAACACTGAAAAAAACTGTTTGTCTTTAAGTCATCGTAAGGCGTTGTCGATACGGACTATAGATTATGCCAATGGTCTGTATGTAGAAGAGGATAAATATGGAAAAGCAGGACCCTGTAATTTCATTTATCGTAGAAAACAAGATTCTCGATGAGCAGTCGCTTCAGGGGGCCGTTGACCAGCAGCAAAAGACGGGACAAAGCCTGGTAAATGTACTTAAAAATGAGAATCTTATTGATGAAGACCAGTTCACCAGGATAGTTGCAACTGCCAATAAAATCGAATTCATTAATCTTTCACCCGAACAGGTTGATCCGATGGTGGCACACCTGGTCTCTTATGAAACAGCCAATCAGCACAGCGTGATTCCGGTGAGGAAAGAGGATAATCATCTGGTGGTAGCGATGAGTTCTCCCTTGAATCTGTTTGTGCGGGACCAAATCGAGATAAAGACCGGATACAAAGTTGTTCCGGTTGCCGCCACGCCCAGCGCTATAAGACAGGCGATACATTATCATTTCAACGTGGCAAATGTGACGAAGCAGGCTATAGTCTCGATGCGATTAAAGGAAGATTTCGGCAAAGGCACCCAGCATGGCAAGGCAGAGCAAAGGTCGGCAAGGGTTTCCAATGCTCCTATTGCAAAGCTGGTCTCTTCCATAATAACCGGGGCCATCGATGCTCGCGCAAGCGATATACACATCGAGCCGCAGGCATCCGAACTGAGGGTGCGGTACCGTATAGACGGGACTTTGCGGCCCACAATAGATGTACCGGCCTCGGCACAGCTTGAGGTGGTATCGCACATTAAGATTATGGCGGATATGGACATTTCAGAGCGAAGGGTTCCTCAGGACGGCCATATGATTACACGGCATGACGGCAAAGAATATGACCTGAGAGTTTCGTCTCTGCCGGCGATGGGAGGAGAGAAGATAGTTCTCAGAGTTCTTGATAAAGACATGAATAAGTGGTCGCTTGATGAAATCGTAACTTCGCCCGATGATAATCAGAAATTCCGGACATTGCTGAAGAATCCTTACGGGATGCTTTTGCTGACCGGCCCGACGGGATGCGGCAAGACCACCACGCTCTATTCAATACTTCAATTGCTCAATACACCTGAAAGAAATATCGTTACCGTCGAGGACCCCGTAGAGTACCGTCTTGATGGCATAACCCAGGTCCAGGTTAAACCGGTTGCGGGAAGGACTTTCGCCTTAGCCCTGCGAAGTATAGTCCGTCAGGACCCGGATATTATCCTGATTGGTGAAATTCGAGATTATGAAACCGCCGAAATAGCCGTCAGCGCAGCGCTGACCGGCCACCTTGTTTTAAGTACATTGCATACGAATGACGCCGCCGGTGCGATTTCACGTTTGATTAACCTCGGCATACCGCCATTTCTCGTTGCTTCTGCGCTTATAGGGACGGTTGCACAAAGGCTTATAAGAATGTCCTGTTCAAAATGCAAAAAAGTCTATGAGCCGCCGGAAGGTGAGCTGAAATGGTTATTAGGTAAGTCCTTCCAGGATAAGAAGATAGAGCTTTACCACGGAGCCGGATGCAACAGTTGCTTTAATACCGGATATCACGGGCGAAAAAGTATTTATGAGATACTGTGTGTTTCAAGTGATATAAGAAGAATGGTCGTAAGCGGAAGTGACGATGATACAATTAAGCAACTGGCCATCAATGAAGGAATGAAGACCCTTCATGACAGTGCAGTTGAAGAAGTTGTCAACGGCATAACCACACCGGAGGAGATGATGCGGGTTGTGGAAGTGAGGATATAGTGATGGCGGTCTTCGAGTATACGGCAAAAGACCAAACAGGCAGTGAGTTCGAGGGTACCTACAGCGACATCGATAATGTTACCACGTTGCGCAGGGAGCTTGATAAGAGTGGTTATGTTCTGGTGAAGGCACATCGTGAGAAGAATCAAACGACGAAATCCGTGAGAATAAACCGCTCCGAAGTCGTTACATTTGCTTATAAGTTTGCCGGGATGTATTCGGCGGGACTGTCAATCCTGAATTGTCTTGAAACATTGGAACAGCAGAGTGAAAATCAGGCCTTTAGCCGTATAATTGCCGACATCAGGCAGGATATAGAAACCGGTTCGAGCCTGGAAGGCGCATTTGGAAAATACAGGGATATATTTTCAGATTTTTTTCTGGGAATGGTTGAGGCCGGCGAGTCTGGCGGGAAACTGGCCGAAGCCCTCGAAATGAGCGCCGTTTATCTGGAAAAACAGATGGAACTGAGACGCAAGGTCAAATCCGCTTTTGCTTATCCGGTCGTAGTCGGTGTTACGTGCCTGATTGTTGTGGTTTGTCTTTTGATTTTTGTTGTGCCTGTTTTTGAAAAAATATACAAACAGATGAATATACCGCTGCCCGGCCCCACCCAGACTCTTGTAGTCTTAAGCTCACTGTTGCGGGAAGGATGGTGGGCGGTTCTTATTATAATCTCCGCAGCCTTAATAGCGCTTCGTTGGTTATTAAAAAACCAGGATTTTAGAGCCAGGTGGGATGATTTCAAGCTGAACATGCCTGTTTTCGCCAAACTCAATCGTATGGTTGTGGTTTCAGCTTTTATGAGGACCTTTGCTATGCTGGCTTCTGTGGGAGTTTCACTGACTAAAGCCCTGAATGTGGCAAGTACGGTTGCTCACAATCACAGACTAACCGAGATTACCGAAGAACTACAGCAGGAAATTGAGGACGGCAATCCTGTTTCGGGTTCACTGAAAAATTATGACATTTTCCCCCCGATGATTGTACAGCTGGCTCTTTCCGGTGAGGAAGTAGGCGAGCTGCCGGAAATGCTTAATAAAGGTGTGGATTTTCTTGATAAGGATATTGAGAGGGTGATAAACGCTTTAATTGTGAAACTGGAACCGACTTTGACTCTTATTATGGGAGTGATAGTCGGATTTTTGCTGCTGGGCGTATATTTGCCTATGTACGATTATATAGCCTATCTGGAATAGCCGGCGATTATGTCCAGGAACGCAGTTTTTCGACCGATAAAAAGATTTCGTGTAAAATTTTTCCAGCCGCTTGGTAAATCTGTTTTTTGTGTTAATATTTACTATGAAGGGGATGTAAATCAAAGGCGGTTTCTTCCGATAAAAAATCCTTTGGCTAACGAACAGGATTGTCGAATTAACCGGCCGGTTATATATTCGTATTTCTTATAAAGTAACCCGGATTCTGCGTCGATTGGTAAGTAAATAATTTAGCTGAAAATAGTAGTTCTTTTTAATTTATAGAGGAGGTTAAAATGAAGTGCAGAAAAGGTTTTACACTGGTTGAATTGCTGATTGTCGTTCTGATACTGGGAGCGCTGGCGGCGATAGCTGTTCCGAGAATCATTGGAGGAGCAAAAAGCGCCAAGATAAATGCCTGCAAAACCAATGTCGACGTGATTAACGCCCAGATAGAACTGTATTATGCAAACGAGGACACCTGGCCGACAGCCCTGACGGATGTTACCACCGACGAAGACTACTTCCCCGATGGTGAACCTAACTGTCCGTTCGGGACGCCCTATGTTTATAATGGGAGTAACAAGCGGGTCGCTGAGCACAGCCATTAAAGACCGGAACAGCTTAGTTAAAAGCTGTATAAAGTTTTTATAGTTTCTATAAACACAAATCAGCAGGGATGGCTGCGTATAGACTGCGGCCATCCTTGTCTGTTTTACCCAGGTAAGTATCAATGATGGTGCAGAAAAGAGCCTACAGTCTCGTTGAACTCATTGTTGTTGTAATTTGTATCGGTATATTAGCTGCTGTTGTGGTGCCGAGACTCAACTTCGCCGCCATTTCAAAACATAAGGCCGAGGCCACCGCCCGGAAGATTGTTATCGACCTTCGCCGAACACGCCGACTTGCTGTTTCCAATGCTGCAACTAATACAGAGGGTTTTAAACTTAAAATGAGTGGTTCGGCACCATATACTGAGTACGAAATAGAAAACGAAGATATCGGAGAAACAGTGGATACTCACACCATCGATTCGGCTGTTAGTTGCACTGGCGACAGTGATTTTAGATTCGGCCCATTGGGAAATTTGACGGGCAACGATACCCAGCTGACCGTCTCGGCTGAAGGCAAGACCTTTGCAATTACCATTATTCCGGCAACAGGTATGATAAAATGTTCCGAAAACTAAAAGACAAAAATCGATGGGGGGGGTTTACCCTTACCGAGGTTGTTATCGCATCGGCGCTGCTGATTATTGCAATAGTTCCAATTTTAAAAGCCCTGACCATTTCCCACGTCAGCACAACGGCTATTGAACGCAAAACCCGCTGCCTGATGCTGGCCCAGGCCAAACTCGACGATATAAGGGCTCGTTCGGTTTATTACTATACCGACACATTTACAGAAATGAACACCTCCCTCGGCGGTTCTTACCTCTGCAACGTACAGGACAGCGCAGGTGCAAATCTTAGGACAATTGAGGTCCTTGTGGGCTACGACCTCAATGGCAATAACGCCCTCACACCTGATGAAGTCGAAGTCGTCCTATCTACCCTCATCGCAAGAAGGCAGTAATCCACGCTAAAAATGTGTGAAAAAATCTCTTCCAGTTTAAACTTATAGGACGTCCCTGCAGGTTCAAAAAGTTATTTCCCGTGATAATTGTTATGTCTCATAAAACAGGCATATCCTGCTGAACAGACTTTATTTTCCGCCGTTTTTTATTCTTTGCCTTTAGCTACTGATAATACAACACTTATGTAACCAGCCCTTTGTTTTATGCCGAAAATAACGGTAGTAGAGTTTGATATTATGCGCCGAGATAAGTAATGAAGTGCCCGAACAGTAAAACTCGGATAAACTTGTTGTACGCCGGGCGTTTGTCACCACACACCGGACCGGGTGTGCGGTGCGCTATTCGCGAGACATTATACAACCAAAACGGCCTGACCTTAGTGGAGATGCTCCTGGCTTTGGCTATAATCGGCATTGTTTTTGCCGCCATATTGCCCCAGTTCAGGGTCATAATGGGCAGTTGGGACTCCAAACAGGGTGTTGCTGAGATGCTGCAGAACGGAAGAGTGCTGATAGACCACTTAAACCGTAACCTTTCAAAGGCCGTCCAAATAACCGCCGTAAGTGACTTGAGCGAGGTCAATGGCTATATCGAATTTGAAGACAATGATGCAAATACCCTGCGGTATAATGTTGATGCCAACAGCCATGTTGAATTCGGCGTTGTTGGAGCCCTTTATGAGTTGGCCGGTCCGGTCAGCCGGTTTCAGTTCACCTGCTATGATGCCTGTGACTTAGATACACCAATAACGACCGTTGCAGATATACGTTCTGTAAAAGTGGAAGCTACTCTTACGAACACCGGGCCGGGTCAGGACAAAACCTTTACTGCGCAGGCCTACCTCCGCACCAATCTCGAAGATGCGAACGGCTGGACTATTGCTGAAGAGACGCCGTTTGAGTTTGACACGCAAGATGGTAGAACTCCTGCTTTATACCAGATAGACAGTACGCATTATCTTTGCGCCTATGAGGGAGATAGAAGTGATGGGTGGGCGGTTGTGCTGACGGTCGATACGGGAAGTTGGACAATCACAAAAGAGACGCCTTTTGAGTTCGATACGCAAGATGGCAGAGCGCCCGCGCTGAGCCGGATAGACAGCACACATTATCTTTGCGCCTATGAAGGAGACGGGAGCCATGGGTGGGCGGTTGTGCTGACGGTCGATACGGGAAGTTGGTCAATCACAAAAGAGATACCTTTTGAGTTCGATACGAAAAATGGTGGAACTCCTGCATTGTACAAGATAGACAGTTCTCATTATCTTTGTACCTATGAGGGAGACAAGAGCGATGGGTGGGCTGTTGTGCTGACGGTCGATACAGGAGGTTGGACTATTACTGAAGAGACGCCTTTTGAGTTTGATACGCAAAGTGGTATAACTCCTGCATTGTATCAAATAGACATCGCGCATTATCTTTGTGCCTATGAAGGAAACAATAGCGATGGCTGGGCGGTTGTGCTGACGGTCGATACGGGAAGTTGGACTATTACTGAAGAGACGCCTTTTGAGTTTGATACGCAAAGTGGTATAAC
>CAZIKS010000005.1:8897-17413 GCA_964539795.1 uncultured Pirellulales bacterium | reverse complement strand
CGGTCGATACGGGAAGTTGGACTATTACTGAAGAGACGCCTTTTGAGTTTGATACACAAAATGGTAGAACTCCTGCATTATACCAGATAGACAGTTCTCATTATCTTTGTGCCTATGAAGGAAACAATAGCGATGGCTGGGCGGTTGTGCTGACGGTCGATACGGTAAGTTGGTCAATCACAAAAGAGACACTTTTTGAGTTTGACACGCAAGATGGTAAAACTCCTGCATTGTATCAAATAGACAGTTCTCATTATCTTTGTACCTATGAGGGAAACGGAAGCGATGGCTGGGCTGTGGTTTTAAGCATAGGCGAGTCATTAATAAGTCCATAAAAGTTTGAGGAAAATAAAGTCAGAATATGAAACTTGGGTTTAGAAATAACGGTTCGGTGTTTTTGATGACCGTCTTTGTTATAGCGCTGCTTGCGGCGCTGACTATGGGTATGCTCCAGATGAATACCGAGGAAGTCCAGCTTATGCGAAACCAGATTTACGCCGCCCAGGCGCTGGCTGTAGCAGAGGCGGGTCTCAACGGCGCTTTTGCGGAGATTCGAGCCGACTCAGGCTGGACGGTCGGCTTTTTTGACGAACCCTTTAATAGCGGCTCATACACGGTTGACGTCAGCGGAGTTTTACCGAATCTCACGATTGAGTCGGAAGGCACTTCTTCGCAGGGGTTTGTCGCCAGAATAGCAGCTGATATAACGGTTAGAAGCAGCGGTCCACCCTACGTAATAAGAATTGACCATTTGAGGATAAACGAATAATGCTCGACAACAAAACAGTTCTGGGCATAGATATTTCGGCAAGTTCCATAAACCTGGCGCTGCTTAGAGGCGGTTCCGCCGGTGTGGAATTAGTAAAGGCCGCCAGTTGTCCTGTCCCCGATGGAGCAATCAAAGATGGTAACATTGAAGATTCTGTGCTACTTTCCAAAGCCATAAAGGCCCTGAAGTCCCGCAGCAAGATACGTGCACGCCGGGCCGCTGTATCTTTATTCTCACAACCTGTGCTTATGCAGCTTATCGACATGCCCACACAACTTCCGGCCAATATCGGGCGGTTCATTCAAAACGAAATCAAACGCTGTGTTGCCCTTTCAGGCAAAGAAATTGCCCTGGATTTCTGTTCCATTAGCTCATTGGCACAGCCGGGTACCGGCCGAATCTTTGTTCTTGCAACCGATGCCAAAAACGTGGCTGGGATTGTCAGAGTATGTAATTCGGCACGGCTTAACGTCGAGGCTCTTGAGCCGCCGATGCTTGCGTATGCCAGAGCATTTTATCCCCAAAAAATAGCCGGCAGGTTTGACTGCAATGTCCTTATGGTCGTAGTTCAGGACAACATTCTAACCCTTGGCGTATTTAGAAAACAGAATCTGGATTTTGTCAGGTCTAAAGAGATTGACAAAGAAATTACCGGGCCCCGGGAGCTTTGTCGCTTGCTTGCCGACCAGATAAACGCAGTCATTAAATTCTATGATGTTGAAATTTCAGACAGTTCCCCGGAGTGGGAAGTGACTGTTGTTGCGGATTGCGCCCAGTTACCCGAAGATGCCGAGGAATCTCTAAAGGCAGAGGTTGACTGTTCAGATCTGTCCTTCAGGACGCCCCAAAGCGCTTTTCAAGACACCTTTATCAGCCAAAACGTCGGTTCTGACTGCCCTTCTGTGGTTGCGGTAGGGCTGGGTATGAAGCTTCTGGA
The DNA here is from genome assembly GCA_964539795.1 of uncultured Pirellulales bacterium. GTDB lineage: Bacteria > Planctomycetota > Phycisphaerae > Sedimentisphaerales > Anaerobacaceae > CAZTKW01. The sequence continues at coordinate 15,707 of CAZIKS010000005.1, read as the reverse complement.
TACTGATGGTATTAACCTGGGGGTAAACCTGCTTCCTCCGGAATCGGCAGAGGTAAAATCATTTAAAAAACATGTTCTGATAACGGCCAATATTATAGCGGCACTGCTGCTGCCTATGATATTCGTCAGCGGGGCACTTAGCATGATGACCAATAAGGTGAACGAAAACATTGCTCACATAAAGCGCACTGAGTTAATAGATGACACTCATTCACTGCTTAGAGAAGAGGCGATGGCGGATAAGCAAATCATTTTCTTATCAGAAAGAATTGAGCAGATGAATAAGGTTTTGGATTCGCGTTATAGTTTGCCATGGCACGAGTTTCTCAACGACCTTAGAACTGCGACGCCCAACAATGTGCGCATTACAGAGTTGTTCAGCAAAGCCAATTCCAAAATATATCTCAGAGGCCTGGCATCTTCATACGAAGCAGTTCATCTGTTTGTAAAAATGCTGAACAACTCCGAATATATAGATTCGGCTTCTTTGGTCGAGACGGAAAGAGACAGCGGCCACCGAGGTTTAGTAAACTATGAAATCAATTTTTCGCTGGTCATGAAAAAGGGAAGTTGACAGATGTTGCTCGACAATCTTGCTAAAATGAGTCGTTTATCGAGAAGCACAGTTTCGACTGTGCTGATTGTGATTTCAGCAATCGCAATGTATAACTGGATAGTCTCTCCGCGCGCCGCTTATCTGCGAGCGGTCCAGAGGCATGAGATTGTCGCCGGCAATATTGCACAGAAGAGCGAAGTTATCAGCAAAAATGTCATCGCCAAAAGAAAAGAACTGCAGGAATTACAGCAGCAGTTTACGAAACTCAGAGACACTTTATTTACCCCTGAGCAGGCAAAAGAGTTCTTCAGTGACTTGCAGACCATTTCAGAAGAAGCCGGCTGTGTGGTTTATTCGCTTAACATTCTCACGGCGGCTCCATCTCGTGAACGACAACAGTCCCAGGACGCCTCATATATAGTGCCCAGGAGTGCGACATTAACCGTTGCCGGTGTTTACGAGAAAATAATCAGGCTGATGGAAAGGCTTCAGGTACGTACACAAAAGGTTTGGGTGGATTCGATTAAGATGGAAATCTTCGACTACGATTCGGCCGAGCCTAAGTGCGATATAACTATTACACTTTACACAGTCGAGGACGAGGAGGTTGCCGTATGAATAGTCCAAAGTATGTGAAAATAATCCCCTGTTTTTGTCTTTTGTTCATCGGTTTATGGTGCTTTGTGCTGCAGCCGCAGCAACTATAAGCTGCGTCAAACACCACGATACCGACCGGGAGGGATAACCCTTTTGCACAGCTTCCGAAGACAAAAGCGGCACCGAAGATAGTATCACAGGCTTCACAGTCGAATGAAGAGGCTCCTGAGTTTTTTCTTGAAACTATAGTGCTCGAGTTTCTCGATGCCCAAAGCCTTACTTCTGTAGTGAGGGGAATGTTGTCTGTCAATGGCAGCGCTTCCACCGATACCAAGACTAATTCATTAATTATTTGGGACACAAAAGAGAGTCTTGAAAACATTATTGCCCAGATTCAAGGGGCTGATAAAACAGCAATACCTCGACAGGCAATAATAGAGACACTCAGACCCGAATTGTTTGTTGAAACGGTAACTCTCAAGTTTCTCGATGCCAAGAATCTTGAGCCAGCAATTAAGAAAATGTCTTCGGAATATGGCAGTATTTCCATCGATGAAAAAAGTAACTCTTTAATTGTTTGCGACACGAAAGAAAATGTTGAAATGATTCTCGCCGAGATTAGAAAAGCGGATAAAACGCCTCAACAGATTATGGTGGAAGTTGTTATTCTGGATATTCGGCTCGATGACGGCAGCGAGATAGGCATCAACTGGGACATCCTTTCCGATGAATACTACGATGTAGGCTACAGGCAGAATTTTACGCTGACACGGCTGGGTTCGACTGTAGAAAATGACGCAACTATAGGTAATGCTACCGCCTTCAACACCACCGGTCTCGGTGGAGATTTTAGTGTCATCAGTGGTACTATTCGAAATGTCGTTCGTATGATACAGCAAAAGAGAAGTGCAGAAATTCTTGCCAGCCCCAGAGTTATGATGGTAAGCGGACAAACCGGTTACGTGGAGGCCATAGAGGAATTGCCCTATACGGAAATCACCGACAGCGCGGCAGGAGGAATGAACGCTCTTACATCTACGGAATTTAAGCCGGTTGGTGTTAAGTTGACGGTAAGCGCCACGTTGACAGAGGGCAGTGGCATCTTTCTTACAGTTGAGGCCGAACAAAATGCCGCGGTCGGTGAAAGCGACACCGAAATCCCCATAATTGATACCAGAAAGGCCAAGACTTCGCTGCTTCTCAAAGATAGCCAGGTTGTTATTTTAGGGGGGCTCAGGCGAAAGTCAAAGGCCAAGGAGATAGACCAGATACCAATTCTCGGTGATTTACCGATTATCGGCGAACTGTTCAAAAACACCAGGACTATCTTCAAGAATTCCGAACTGGTCGTGTTTATCTCACCCCACATTTACAAGGACGACCCGATTCCTGACGACAAAAAGGCTAAATATGATGAAATCACAGACAGGCCGATGCTTTCACTGCCGGATTCGGATTGAGGCAGGGCTGTTGAAGAAGGCCTGACGAAGAAAATACGAAGGGTTTACTAAAGGATTATTAAAAAGGAAGTGAAAAATGTTTCAATTATTTAAGTCAAAAAAGAAATCTAAAAGTGCCAAAATACTGATTGTTGATGACGAACCTGATTATGTCAGCACTGTTGAATGTCGTCTCGGATGGTGCGGCTATAATATCATTACCGCTGCAAATGGACAGGAAGGCTTGGAAAAGGCGTTAAATGAAAAACCGGACTTGATAATATTAGATACGAGTATGCCGGTTATGAACGGCCACGAGATGCTCGAACGCCTCAGAAAGCACCCGCAATTAAAACACTTACCGGTAATAATGGTTACCGCACTCTGTGAGGTGCAGGATATAACTACAGCCTCCTCATACGGCATCTCTGATTATATCGCCAAACCTTTTGATTTTACAGATTTGACGGAAAAGATTGAGAGTGTCTTACAAAACGGAAAAACTTTGAGCAGTATATAAAGATGAAATCAAATTTAACAAAACCACTAAAGATACTTATGGTCGAAAACGACCTGTCAAACAGAGTGCTCTTGCAGAACTCCTTATCCGAGTCGTCACTGTCTATCTCTGAAGTAAAATATGCCGAATCTCTTAAAGATGCTTTTGAGCTTTTGGACAAGAATTCTTTTGATGTGGTACTGTTGGATTTAAATCTCCCTGACAGCAGAGGCCTGGATACTTTTATCAAAACCAGTAAAAAATATCCGAATATAGCTAATATTGTTATTACAAGTCAGGTCGATGAAGATCTTGGTCTGGAAGCGGTTGCCGGTGGTGCTAATGAGCATCTTATATTGGACAGGTGTAACGTATACTCATTAACAAAATATATTCTCTACGCCATCGGACACAAACAGGCCGAACAGGCACTGATGCAGCTGCTCACCGATGTTGAACGGGCTAATAGGGAGCTCAAAGACTTTGCATATACGGTCTCACACGATTTAAAAGAACCCTTGCGGGCGATTAAAACACTGGCCAATTGGATATCAACCGACTATGCGGACAAACTCAGTGAAAATGACGGAGAACAAATAAAACTACTTTTGGCTCGTGTCAACCAGATGAACAACCTCATTAATGGCGTACTGAGGTATTCCGGGCTTAGACATATGAAAGAAAAACACAATCCGGTGGATTTAAACCAGCTTGTCCCCGATGTTATTGATATGATAACATTACCGGATAACATTACCATTACGGTTGGAAACTCCTTGCCTGTGGTACAATGCGAAGAAACTCGTATTATGCAGGTTTTCCAGAACCTTATCACCAACGCTGTGAAGTATATGGACAAGCCCAAAGGTAAAATAATCATAGACTGTGTAGAGGAAGCTGATTTTTGGAAATTCAGTGTTGCTGATAACGGCCCTGGAATTGAAGAAAAGTACTTCGAGAAAATTTTTCAGATTTTCCAGACAATATCGCAGCACAAGGTCTCTGAAAGCAGTGGTGTCGGTCTTGCCATTGTAAAGAAAATCGTTGAGTTGTACGATGGAAAGGTCTGGGTGGAGTCAGAAATAAACCGTGGCAGCACCTTTTTCTTTACACTGCCGAAACAAAAAAGCCAAACCGAATATGTAAAACTCGAAACAAAATGCTCTTAGCGGAGGAATTTTATGAATGACAAGAGATATAAAATCCTGCTGATTGAGGATGATAAACTGGACCAGATGGCCTTCAGGCGGATGTTGAAAGATAGGGAACTTCCATATGATTGCACTATAGCTGGCTCTGTCTCCGAGGCTCGGGGAATATTGGACAGCCGGGACTTTGATGTTGTGATTTGCGACTATGCACTTGGCGATGGAACAGCGTTTGATATCCTCAATTCGGTCAGTAATATTCCGATTATACTTGTCACCGGGGTGGGCAATGAAGAATTGGCCACAAAGGCATGGAAGGCCGGTGCTTGTGATTACCTTATTAAAGACCTCGACCAGAGTTATCTTAAAACTGTTCCAATAACAATCGAAAATGCCGTCAAGCACGGCAAAATAGAAGAAATACTCAATCAAAAGAAAAAAAACCTCGAGGCTATATTTGATGCCGTGCCCGTCGGTATGGTTTTAGTAGATGAAAATATGATAGTCAGACGAGTCAATGATGCTATCAGACAAATGGTGGGAAAAGACTATTTGGAAATTATTAACAGGCGACTTGGAGATGCATTGGGTTGTATCAACGCCACTTCCAGTGAGCAAGACTGCGGCTCCAGCTCGGACTGCAAAGGGTGTTTGCTCCAAAAGACTATAGAGGAGGTGTTGGATTCAGAGCAGCCTGTTCGCGAGCTTGAAATCCGTCCTGCGTTTGAAGTCGGCGGCAAAAAAATCTCGCCCTGGCTTCATATAAGTGCGGAACCGACTGTGATAGATGATTGCAGACACGTAGTTATTGCCATTAATGATATTAGCGAGCGCAAAGAGGCAGAACACCAACTGCAGTTGGCGGAAGAAAAATATAGGACGATTTTTGAAAATTCGGCGGTTGCTATCACAATGGTTGATGAGCAGGAGCGTCTCATTTCCTGGAACAAGTTTACCGAAAACCTTCTGGGAATGAACAAAGAAGACCTATACCTCAGGCCGATAAAATCACTTTACCCTGCGGATGAGTGGGAAAAAATAAGAACCTATGGTATCAGACAAAAAGGGATGCAGCATTACCTGGTGGAAACCAGGATGATTAAAAAGAATGGTGCGCTGATTGATATTAACGTTTCACTGAGTGTTTTGCTAAACTCTCAGGGTGAGACAACGGGTTCGATAGGGGTCTTTATAGACGTTACAGAGCGCAAGAAGGCAGAGGAAAAACTCAAAGAGACAATGGAAATAAAATCACAGTTCATATCTACGGTTTCACATGAACTGAGGACCCCTTTAGCGTGTATAAAAAATGCCATCACCAATATTGTGGACGGGGCAGTTGGGAAAATTAATGAGAAACAACGGGATTTTTTGAATATCGCCAAGAGAAATGTAAACAGACTTACCGAACTGATTAACAGTGTTTTGGATTTTCAAAAGCTTGAGGCGGGCAGGATGCAGCTTAATATACAGGAAAATGACATAACTAAAGTTGCTACAGAAGCTTATGAAACAACACTCTTTTCGGCTAAAAAGAAAGATGTGGATTTTTCCCTTGACATTGAAAACAATCTACCCAAGGCAAAATTCGACTATGATGGAATCAGCCGGGTTCTGTTGAACTTAATTAGCAATGCTATCAAATTTACCCCTGAACAGGGCCGAGTTTGCCTTTCTGTACAAAAACAAAATGAAGAGTTGCTTATACGTGTCAGTGATACGGGTATGGGAATACCTAAGAAGGATCTGTTGAAGATATTTGACCGCTTTTATTGTGTACATCGGCCGGGAGAACAAATTCCAGGTACAGGTCTTGGCCTTGCCATCGTCAATAAAATCGTGATGAGGCACGGCGGGAGAATTGAGGTCGATAGCCAGCCCAATCAGGTTTCAACTTTTACTGTCTTTCTGCCGTTAGAAGCCAAATTAACACCGAACGTTTCTCCTCAGGAAAACGACGAAGTTTTAGAAAAAGCTGTTTTCGGTGATTAACCTTAAATAAGATAAAGTTTCTTGCCTGACAGTCTTTTCTCTTCGCATTGATTGGCGCGACATCAAATCAAATCTGCGCTGTTGTCAGGTATCCAACCTTCACTGTCGTCGCCAAGTCTTATATGAAGCCATCCTGCCCGGTGTTCGAGCAAATCGAACTCTGTGCCTGCATGCAGCGGCTCCTTAAAACTCGCCGAATAGTTTCGCCCGTCACCCTGGCGGGCAATAACTTCGTCAGAGGTAACGACACCACAAGCCTTTCCGGCCTGACCGCTTACTTCTATAACTACGGAAAAAAGAAAACAAACCATCAAAATACCGGTAATTATCATTGTCAACGTTATCGGTGTAATTCGACCAAGCCATATCATTGCTGTTGCGCTAATACACAAAATCGCAAAAAAAATACAGATAATTACAAATTTTGTCTTCATAGGGAAATCGTAGTGCCAGAAAAAAAGAGTATGTAAAACACGCTTTTCGGTTTTTTCCTTGACCTTGTCGATTCTTCTGCTGCGTGCAAAAGCCAGATTCTTTTGAATGTTTGTATCGGACTTGTCGAACTTTTCAGCCCGACGA
>CAZIKS010000005.1:0-8887 GCA_964539795.1 uncultured Pirellulales bacterium | reverse complement strand
GATCTCACCTTTGAGAAAATAGGCATTGGCGAGGTTGTAGTAAAGCTTGGCATTTTTTATCTGGCCCTCATTTATAAGCTTTTCGTAACTTAGTATCGTTTTTTCATAAAGATTTTCGGCCTGCTTCGAGCCGGCCGCCATTGAATTAGCTTGACGAAAAGACTCGTTCGCCTGGCTGAAAAGTGAATATGTTTGCTCTTCAGGCACTTTGGCTGTTGTCCAAGTTGGCAGGCTGAATAAAAGCAAACTGACTAATATTACAGTGAAGTTTTTACTAATCATTTTTTAGACTTTTTTTCGATATTGCGAACAAGTTCGATTACTCTTTTTATTTGAGTCAAATCAATATCTGCCTCAGTTGATGAATAACGTACTGCCTCGCATTGAGCTATAATATCTCTGTATTGGTTGGCTGTCTGCATATCCGGTGTATAAGTTGCAATTACTTCGCAGCAATCATCAGCAGTAAGAGAGCCGGCTGTTTTATCGAAACGCTCACCGATATACTGTTTCATAATTGACGCAAGTAATTCATGTCGTTCTTGTCCCGTAGATGTGATTTTCTTGAGTTGTCTTACCGCTTTACCGCAAGCTTGCCGTCTTCGTTTAGCTGCCGTTTTTTCCGGACTTGTGTGAGTGAAGAACTTAAACAGCGAACTCAATACCAATCCAGCCAGGGGTAGCCCCCAAAGCGCCATATAGCCGGGACTGGCAAGAGCCCCCAGCAAAGCGAAATGCTGGTTTTGTAAAACGTCAAAGCCTTCGTAATTAGCCGAAAGCCCTTTCTTTATCGCTTCAACCTCTTTGTTCACAGGCGTTAAATCTGTACCTTCCAAATCGGCAGTGGTTAATATTTTTGTAGGTGCTATTTCAAGCTCTATCGGCTTGGTTTTTACTACTGTGTATCGGCCGTTGTCCGAGTCGAAAAATGTCAGTGGTATCGAAGGTATCGCGTCAATCTTGTCATTATTAGCGCGTATTGTTTGAGTAAATACTTTCCAGCCGCCCTCAATGGTTGGCGATGCTTTCTGGGAGGGGATTTTGAAATTGGCCGCCATTTCCGGTATCTTCTCAAGTGCGGGCCACTGCACCGGTTTTAAGTACTTGTTGCCGCCGATTTTAATGGTAAGAGTAATAGGGTCACCCACATTGACTTGTGTTGGTGTTGCTGAAGCTGATATCGTGTACCTCCCCACCAGACCGTAATATCCGGCAGGCTTGCCTTCTTCCGGTAAAGGCAAAACCGTAAGCAACGATGGCTTCGAACTTACCATAAAACGTTTGTACGCGTATTCGGAACCGAAAATACTTCGTCGCCGAGACCTACCCACCGCAATCTCAGCCGAAACCGATGCCGGCGAAATTTCTATTCTCCCGGAACGTTTCGGTATTAAAACCTTCGTGAAAGAAATCACAGATACCTTGATACCATTACGACTTTCCCGTTGTTCCTGAAGTAGAACTGCAACTCCATTAATTGTCAGCTCACTTTGAGCCCACGCCTTTTTGGTTTCGCTTACGTCTTCTATGTAAAAATCCCCGCTGTTGAAGGCCGGAACATTAATATTCGCATTTCTCAAAGGAGCCGATATAGTCCATTCGACATTCATAATCACAGGTTGGCCAACATAACACTCCTGCTGTGACAATGTTAAATCAAAGTGCATTTTATCCGTTGCGCCTGGCTTCAGGATAGTCACTGCCAGCCGATTGGTTTGGTAGTTTTTCCCATTGATGGTGACTGTTACAGAAGGAATCTCTACCACCCCGGTCTGGTCCGAAGTGAGAGAATAATTCATTACGTATTCGCTGGTTGTCTCAAAGTTTACCATCCTTGTTGAAATTTGATTGCCCCTCTGTTGAGGATTAAATTTATTCAGAGCAGCTAAATCGATATTTTCCGGCTTGCTGCCGCCTTCGATAACAATACTGTAAATAAAGCTTTCTCCCGCGTAAATATTGCTGTCTCGTTCAATCCTCGCAGAGACTTTTGTTTTCTCAGCAGTGCTAAAAGAAGTAGCTGCCATAAGAAACAGGATTATAAAAATAGATTTAGTAAAAGCTCTCATAACTACCAGTCTTTTTCGACCTTTTGATACCTGGCTCTTTGCAGTTTTTGTCTTTGTTTTTTCTCCTGCTGCTCTTTATCAAGAATCTCCTGTGCGGTAGTATCAGGAGCAGCCGCTTTTTCTTCGCGTTGCTCCTGCTGCTGCTCTTGCTGCTGGTCTTTGGACTCTTGCGGCTGGTTTGGGTCTTGTTGTTCAGGTTGATTCGGGTCCTGGCCTTGTTTCTGTTGGTCCTGTTGTTGTTGCTGCTGTTCTTGATTTTGCGGCTGGTTCGGGTCCTGTTGTTGTTTTTGCTTGTTCATCTGGTCTCTTATATCCTTTATAATCAACCGGGCCACCTCTATGTTTTTTGCAGCATTTTCATTTTCCGGCTCAATATCCAGCACTCCTCGCCAGTCACCGATAGCAGTCTTCAAATCCTCAATCGCCTTTTGAAGATTAGAATCTCTTTGTTTCAATCCCTGCTGGAAGGAACAGTTACCGAGATTGTACTTTGCCTTGGTTACTAATTTCATATCTTTGCTGTCGGCGGCAACTTCCCTGTACAAATCTATTGCTTTTTCAAGGTCATCGAGCCGGTAATAGCTGTTTGCTTTATTGAATTTCGGCTCCAAAGCCTCAGGTGCTTCAACAAGCGACTCATCGTATTTATTAATCGCTTCGTTAAAGTTGCCCTCGGCATACAGCTTATTGCCCTCACGCAGTATCCCCTGGGCCGGACCTCCCCAAACAGGCTGTGTCAGTGACAAAATCACCAATGCCGCTGTTATATTAAACTTTTTTACGTTCACTTATAAAAGCCTCACAAATAACAAGTCCTATACCTAACGCTAAAAATATCTGGAATTTCTCATCATATCTCATCATTGTCACGGATTCAAGCTCGCGTTTTTCAGCTGAAGCAATAAGTTTTTCATAAATTTCTCCCAAATTTAGAGTTGTCCCCGGCTCAACCGAAAGATATTTTCCGCCTTCGGTCGCATAGACAACTTTTCGCAATGTGTCCCCATCGACCTTTGACCAGATTTCCTGACCTTCGTACTTGAGAAAGCTCTTCACGCCGTCCGGCCCGGTAATAGGAATGCGCGAGCCTTCATTCTCATCGCCTAATCCGATTGCAATTATCCGTATCCCTTCAGAAGCTGCTTTCTCCGCAGCCTGGACAGGAAAGCTCTCGTGGTCTTCCCCGTCGGTAATCAATATTATGTCTTTATATTCACGGCTCTTCCTGTCAAAAACCTCCTCGGTGGCCTTGCGGATAGCGTCCCCTATCAGTGTGCCGCCTCTGCTGGTGCTTTCTGTGGATATATCCGCTAATGCTGTACGTACAAACGCATAATCCTGTGTAAGTGGACATTTGACCGTGCTGTTGCCGGCAAAGGTTATTATAGCAATTCTGTCGCCTTTGAGAGTTTCCATCAGGTCGGTGATTGCTATTTTCGCTCGTTCGAGTCTGTTTGGCTTGATGTCTTCAGCTAACATTGACCGCGAAGTATCTAACAATATTACGACGTCTCTGCCTTCACGTTTTATCTTCTGGGCCTGCGGGTTCCATTTGGGTTCGGTTAGTGCTGTTACAATACTTATAAAAGCCGTGATGAGCAAAAGTGCCTTCAATATTTGTTTTTTCAGACTCACAGAGATATTGATTTTCTTGAGCATTTCATTGCTGGCTAATATTCTAAGCGTGTTGGCCTTGCGCCAAAAGCACCAGATATAGGCCGGCAGCAAAACCACCGGCACGCTGAATAACAGCCACAATGCCTTGTCATTTCCTAAATTCATATATATACCCACACCTTTTGTTACGGTGTCTTACGGAATATCGTACAACCTGCTAACATCTCCAGAGCCAAAACTATCAAGCCCGCCATTGTCCACGGTCCGAAATGCTCGGCATATTGCGTGTATTGAATGGATTTAACCTCGGTCTTTTCCAGTTCATCGATTTTTTCCACAATCTTGCGCAGTGCTTCCGCGTCACCGGCCCTCCCGTAAAATCCGCCGGTTTTGTCCGCTATTGCTTTCAGCAGTCTCTCGTCAAGTTGCTGACGGGTAGGCATCTTAAATGACCCCATCATGGTGTTAACCGTCGTATATGCCTGCGTCGAGCCGATGCCCACCGTATATATTTTTATGTCCCACTTTTTCGCCAACTCCGCCGCATCAATTGGAGCATATTGCCCTGCATTATTTATACCGTCGGTAAGAAGTATGATTACTTTGCTTTTTATCTTAAATCCGCTTTCTTCGACATCCCCTTCGTTGCTTAAGCCTAATTGTTGTTTTCTCCTCTGAATTTCCTCCTCGGCCTTCTGCAGCCGTGCCGCCGCCAGTGCAACAGCATCGCCGATTGCTGTCCCGTCCTCACTTCGCACTTTGACAATATCTGTCTTTTTCAAAAACTCAACAAGAACATTGTGACTGTGCACCAGAGGGCATTTAGTATCGGCGTATCGGGCAAAGGTAATAAGACCTATAAGGTCGCTGCTTCTGCCGCGCAGTTCCTTTTTGTCCCCTTCTATGAAATCCGAGAGCACTTTTTTGATAACTTCCAGCCGATTCAGCTTCTCCCCGTAATAATCCATCTCCGTCTGCATGCTCCCCGACCGGTCGGCAACAACCTCTATCGCTACTCCTTCGGTTGATATTTCCGACAATACCGTTCCCTTCCTCGGCCGGGCAAGCGCAACTATTAAAAGCGCAACACAAACAAGCCTCGCCGCCGTTAATAACGGCCTCAAGCGAATCCGCCAGGAAACAAGGCAACTTTTCATATCAACAAGGCTCGGAAATCTTACCGCGGCGGTGCGTTTTTTGCGCAGCATCAGGTACGCCATAAAAGGCAAAACTAAAAGCAATAATAGTGCCCAGGGCGAATATAACTGCATTTATACGCTCCCAACCTCAACGGCCTCTTCTGTTTTTACAGCCTCGGTCACATCAATCTTCCGTTCCTCGGATTTCGTTTTTTCAATAAAATCTTTAACCGAATCGAACGTCTGCTGAATTTGCTCGGTCGCTGGTTCGTGTTTGGCAAATTTCACTAAGTCGCAGTGTTTTAGAAATTCCCCTAAAAGCTGCTTATCGGTTTCTGCAAGCACGTCCGTAACAGCCAGTTCCGTTAGAAATTCCTCCGTAGTTCTCTCCGGTGCTCTAAGGTCGAAGCGGTGCTCGATATAGTGCCTTAAAATGTCGCTTATCCGTTCATAAAATTCTTTGATTTTGCCCGCTTTTATCAAATCGTCCGCTACCAGTGCCTTTAATCGCTCGTATGCGATTTCATGGGCCGGCTTGAAAATCCTGACAAGTTCCGTATACCCTTTCCGTCGCAAAAACAACCAGCTTCCCCCACCAATAACTGCAATCACTCCCATTGCCCACACCCACCACATAGAAGCTTTGTCCGGCATTTCAACTACGTTCTCAATATCAGCTATTACTAATTCCTCCCGCTGCTCGCCGAGCAAAGAAGCAACCTCGATTTCAATCGGCTCTGTTATAAGTTCGTATTTTTTCTCTTCGACGCTGTTAACGTCACTGAATTCGAAGTTAAAAGCCGGTATGGAAAAATTACCCGACACAAAAGGTTCGAGCCTGAATTGATGTCTCTTAACTACCTTGTTGTTCTCATCGAGCCTGTCGCCCAGATTGTCCCAGTCGACAATACCGAAATTTTCATAAACCTGCTCGACCTTCGGCATCTGCACCTCGTAGCCCGGTTCGATTGCCGCTTCGAACTCCAGCAGTACGGTTTCTGCAATATTTATTTTGTCCTTGTCCAGGCGGACGTGAACGCTCAAAGGCCCCCGCTCATAAGGTTTATCAATTGCGAATTCTTTTTTCTCCTTGGCTCTTTGCGCATCCTTTTCGCAGCCTGCGCAGCCCAAAATAAGTGCACAGGCTGTAAATGTATAAAACAAAAATCTCTTGTTGCGCATATTCATCTTTATTTCTCACTCGGCTCTGCCGGTGCCATCACAGATGTATGGATAACGACATTATATTTATCCATCATTTCTTTGATATACTCCTGCTGAACATCCTGCCGTTTTTGACTGGTAAGCGAGTACATCACCTGCTGTCTCACTTCATCGAAACTTTTTTGCCGTTCCGCTGTTTTCTCTTCTATTCTGATAATTTCCCACCCCTTCTCCGTTCTTATAGGACTATCCAGAACAGCCGGTGCATCAGCCACAAAGATTTTATCATTCAATTCTTTCGACTCACCTATCACTGGAATATTAGTGCCTTTGGTGACATCCGTATCAATTTTACCCCCGGCCTCCTTCGTGCTTTCATCTTTCGTAAACTGCTTCGCAAGTTCGGCAAAATCCTCACCGTCTTTGATACGTTTTATCAAATCATCAGCCTGCTCTTTGTCATCGACAAGGATATGGCTTATTTTTGCCTTCGCAGGTTCTACGAATTCACCTTTATTTGCCTCGTAATATGTTTGAAGGTCGGTTTCTGTAATGTGAATCTTGTCGGCAAGCTCTCGATTCATCAACTGCTGGCTCAAAACGCCGCGGTTTAATTCCTCTATGATTTTTTTGACTCCCTCCTTTTCCGCCAACCCTTCCTCAAGGGCCTGCCGATACAAAATTTCCTGTGCAAGCCATGCCTGCAAAAATTGCTGTTTCGCTTCCCCGCCCTTGTATTGTTCGAACATCTTCTTTTTTTGCTCGTTTAACTGCTCCCCCGTCATAAATCCCGCCATTGGTTCAAGTTGATTATCGATAGTACTTTCAATTATTCCATCAAGGGCGGCTTCGGTTATCTTTTCAGCCCCTATTTCAGCAACTATCTTGCCCCCTGCCCCCTCCGTTCCTCCGAAACTCGTCCTGTCCATCAATTCGTATCGCAGTGCCGAAAACTTTCCCAGCTTCTCGAAACAATCCTTAATATGGGCATTTATCTGCGGCTCTAATTCACCGAGTTTTGCAGCCGTCTCGCTCAGGTAATAATATTCGATCGCCTCGTCGTAAACTCCCGCCTTTTCCAGCAATGTACCTATCTGGAACATTGTCTGGGCGCGCTGCCCGTCGCTTAATTCACCCGCCGCAAGATAATCCTGCCATACTTTCGCAGCCCGATGATACAAATTGCGCTGGGCAAGCTTGGAGGCTAATTGTTTCGTTTGCTCAGCAGAAATAAAAGAAGACGTCGGTTCGTCAGTCGGGCCGTTGCCTGAAAGACTTAAAATCAAATCGACCGATACCAAACCTGTCAAAATCAAAAGCAGTACGATAATAATCCCGCTTGAAATTGTCTTTTTTTGCTTTTTCTCCGGCAATGAAAAGTCCAGTTTTTCTTCCATAATTTATACCTCGCATATAACAATCTGCCTGCTGCATCCTGGCCTTAATACCGCCGGTGCCGCATATGGAAAAAGCGGACTAAATCCTGGATATAAGGCCTGTCCGTATTTATGCTGATGCAGTCTACGTTAATTAACTTGAACATGTTCTTCAACTCATCGAATCTCCGTGCACTTCTGCTGCTGTATTGTTTTCTGAATCTCCTGCTCGACGTATCGACAAGAATTATCTCCCCCGTCTCGGCGTCGGTAAATTCTATCAGCCCCGCCCCAGGCATCTCAATCTCAGCCCTGTCGCTGACCGGTACTGCAATAACATCATGACGTTTATTCAGAAGGCTCAGGGGCTTTTTGAAGTCCGCTTCCAGAAAATCCGATACCAGAAAAACCGTGGCCTTTTTGCGTACCACTTTGGCAAGATAATCGAGTGCCTCCGGTATGTTGGTTTTGCGTCGCGGCATCCTGAAATAAAGTAATTCACGAATCAGCCGTAAAACATGGCTTCTCCCCTTTTTCGGCGGGATATACAGCTCTATCTGGTCGGTAAAAATCAAAAGTCCCACCTTATCGTTGTTTTTCGCTGCCGCAAACGCTAATACCGCGCAGAACTCCGCCGCAAGCTCGTTTTTCATCTTGTTGACCGTCCCGAAATCCCCCGAAGCGCTAAGGTCAACCGCAAATAGTACCGTCATCTCGCGCTCTTCCACAAAACGCTTTATGTACGGCTTGCCCGTCCGCGCCGTAACATTCCAGTCGATTGTCCGGATATCGTCGCCGGGCGTATATTCGCGAACTTCATCGAACTGCATACCCCGGCCTTTGAAAACGCTCTCGTACTGGCCCGCAAAACTGGCGTCTACCGCTCGGGACGTGTAGATTTGAATCTGCCTGATTTTTTTTATTAATTCCTTTGGTATCATTGTGTTTGAGTCTTAAATTTTTTTGTTTCTAACCTGCCAAAAAAATCAACAGCCAAAACTTAAACTTCTTTTATTTGGGATTAACCGGATACTTTAAAATATGCCGCCGCTCTTGTCAACCCCCCAAAATGCCCGCTAACCCAAAGCCGTTAGGGCTTCATTCTATTAAATCAACTCCGCGCAGCGCTTACTTATCATTTACACCCTTGCGACGCTCAAGGGCTTATCTTTTGTTTTTTCCCCCCCAATAATATTGTCATACCCGAGAAGTTCCTACCTAGGCATGGAACAGGGGATAACCCCAAAGCCCCTTTGGAGTGCCTCGCCAGCCCGCCCTGTGGGCACGCTTTTGGTACTCTACCTTGAACGCTGCTTAGTGCGAGAGAGTTCTACTGCTCACCTTTCTACTGCTCTTCTGCCCCTCCGGCACCAACAGCAATCTCGAATCCAAATAAATCCTTGTAGCTTTGTCTTAAAATGCTATACTATCAGACTATGAAGAAATCTTTAGCACATCTGCCGAAAGAAAAACAGGATGAGCTGGAAATTATAAGAGATATCATCCTTGAAAAAGTGCCGGA
>CAZIKS010000004.1:0-41932 GCA_964539795.1 uncultured Pirellulales bacterium | reverse complement strand
GACCGTTACTGCTGCTCGACCGGGCCCTAAAACAGCCGTGAGCATTTCTTCCACCCTGTCTGCGAGATTCTGCTCCACTCTTTCCTTGTAATCGGCAACATTGCCTGCACCACTGGCAAAAGTCTGGTCCGATTTGTTCGAAAGAAGACGTCCCTGGCTGTCCACCACCGTCACGTTTTCAGATTTAAGCCCTTCGACGGCTCCTGCTACAAGGTGTGTAATTGCCGCTATGCTGACGGCACTTAATCTAAAGCCGGCTCTTAATCGAAGAACTACTGAAGCGGTGGTTTGCTGGGCTTGAGAGCTAAAAAGCGTCTGTTCGGTATTTACTATATGGACCCGGGTATGAGCTACCCCTTCTATCATCTGGATACTCTTGGCAAGTTCCTCCTGCAGCGCTCGTTTTAGATTAACATTTTGAACAAAGGGGCTTAATCCGATTTTTTCATCATCAAATATTTTGTAGCCGCCCTGCGAGCCTGAAGGAAGCCCTTCTTTTGCCATATCCAAACGAAGTTGGGATATCTCTTGTTTCGGCACGTAGATAGTTGTTCCACCGTTTCGCAATTCGTAAGCAATATTCGTTTCACTGATTTTTTCTGTAATCTTACCCGCATCTTCAGGGTCAAGACCTGAATACAACACACCCATGTCAGGTCTGCTCATCCAGCGGGTAAGAAGCACACCGGCTATGATAAATGTAAGAGCAATCGCTATTAGCAAAGCCCGCTGGACCAGACTTACGTTTTGCCAAACTGCATTTATCTTCTGAAAAAAATCCATCGAATCCCTTATAAATTAATTATTTTAACGTATTCTTCAATAATCAATTATAACGGCATGTTCATAGTTTGTTTATAAGCCTCGATTAATTTATTTCTAACGCCCACAAGAAGTTTGAAACTCATATCAGCCTTGGCCACCGCCGAGACCACAGAAGTTATGTCTTCATTTTTCCCGGACAACAAATCCTTTATGGATATGTCCGATGACTGTTGAAGGTCGTCAACTTTAGTTAGATATTTGCCAACGGCATTGACAGTATCAGCAAAATCTGACTTTTGTTTTTCCTCGCCAACTTCGGATGCCTTGAAACCTGTCCCACTCGATGTCGGGCTGTGCTCCAAAAACCCTTTTATTGCGTTTAAGCTCCCACTTACATTGTTATTTATGTTAATCATCCGGTTTTCCTCGCTTATCGAAGTAATTCGAGTGTGGTTTCCACCATTTTCTGATAACGTTTTAATATAGCTACGTTAGCCTGATATGCCCGCGTTGCGGACTTTAGATTTATCATCTCAGTCGCCAAATCCACGTTGGGCATCATCACATATCCGTTCTCATCTGCATC
Source organism: uncultured Pirellulales bacterium (assembly GCA_964539795.1). Lineage (GTDB taxonomy): Bacteria > Planctomycetota > Phycisphaerae > Sedimentisphaerales > Anaerobacaceae > CAZTKW01. The sequence continues at coordinate 40,581 of CAZIKS010000004.1, read as the reverse complement.
GGGGTGGCCCGGTTTCAGCACCTTGTAAAAATCGCTCGTATCTTTTGCTATCTTATCCAAACTAACGCCGCTGATGTCGTCGTCATCGGCTTTAAATGTTGCTTCAATTCTGCGGTAAGGCTCGCCGCTGCCGTTGTCGGTCGTATGAATGTTGACCGCATTCGATGTAATTGCCTCCATCTGCTTATTCTGGGCTCGCATACCGGAAATCGCTATATCTATAGGACCGAAAGTATTGCTGACTTCCATTTCTCTATTCCTTTTCTGGCCTTTTTAAGTTATTGCCCTGTTTCTTTAATAAAGGCCGCAGATTACTATTTTACGTCCATTGCCAGTTCCATTTGCCGGTACTTTTTACTAATCAGCCGAATATATGTCGTGTGCAGAAGGCTGTTTTTAACCATTTTGCCAACTTCAGCTTCAAGGCTGACATCGTTGCCGTTAGAGTTCAATGGCGTTTGTTTAGGCAGATAAATCTCTGCTTCGATTTCACTAAGGTCAACTTGTCCCGACGAATCAAGTGCCTTGGCAAGCAGTTCTTTGAATTTGACATCGATACTGCGATAACCAGGGGTTTCAAGGTTGGCGACATTATTGGCGATAGCCTTCTGCCGGAGGCTTTCAGCCCTCAGACCGGACTCGAGAAAATCCACTATATTGGTTGTCTTGGGCATATGTCGTACCCCAATATTTCCGTAAAAACCTTGTCTTTCTTCAATAAAGAACAGCAATAAGCGTGCCAAATACTCAAAGCGGGCGATTTTCAATCATTCAATCCCCGTTGTTGTGTAAAAAACCGGGTAAACCACAGACAATCAATGAGCATCCGGACTCAGTTGACCGCTATGGTGTCAGGATTCTATACAGCCGGTCGGTTTTTTTTGCACGTTGAAAAACGCTTCCTATGGGGCGGATTTAGTGTTAAGCCATATTTTTGTATCAACTAAAAGCTGCCGTCGTCCCGTCGTACAGATGCAAACCGGAAATTCTTTCCCAGACTCTTAGGAATATTCCTCCGAAAATCAACCTGAAACCAACGGTTTTTAATTAATTCTGAATATTATAATGTTCATAAGTGCTGATAATACAACCTGTTATCATCATTCAGAAGCCTCAACCTAAATTCTGGCACAACAGTTGCTATCTATTAAGGTATGAGTATCGGTATGTTGGCAAATATGTTTGGAGCTAATGAGGCTGCTGGACCGGTTTCCGTCAAACAGATGGTGTTAAAAAATACCAATCGTAATGCTAAAATTGATACTCTTCCAGCACCTACGACCGATAATACCCCTCTTTATGGCGAAAATAGGCATGAAAACGAACTTTCACACAGATTTGCTCGAGATTGGGATGTCAGCGAGCTACCGTATAAGTTTCGCCGTGCCCTCGGCGAAAAAATTAAGCTCCAAACATCGCAAAAAAGTCAAAATAAAATAGAAATAAGCACAAAAGCTTCACATTTTAGTGTCGTTTCAGGTGAAAATCTGGCACAACTTGTATCGACCGGGGAACTAATAACTCCGCCTGCAGTGCTCGCCAAACCTGTTGCGGAAAATATGAACAAAAACGTCCGCCCGAATACACAGATCGAAAATTCTGTTGAACCTGCTCAGTCCGATAACGTCTCAGGGACTTTGCAGATGTCTTCTCCTTTTGTCCAGACTACCAAAACGAACTTTGGTCAGGTATCTCCTGCAAAATCAGATGAGGTGGTCCCTGCAAAATCAGGCAAGACGGGATCTGTAACATCGGGTCAAGTGGTATCTGCGGTGTCACAAACAGAAAATAAAACAGGCCAATTAATAACCGAGCAAAATCAGGTTAACTCTATGTTTGGTTTAACAAATGCCTCCGTGGGTGAGTTTGTTGCTGATACCGACCAACCGCAGGGCAAAACAATCCTGGCTGAAAATGGGAACGGCAATCAACACAGTGGCAGCCAATTAAATCCTGAGGCAGTTGCTGCTGGGGGCACAACAGCGACCACTGGTGAAAAACCGCCGGTTATGGATATTCCCATTGTTCCCGATGGTCCTAAAAAGCCATTGATAAATGATAAATTGTCTGAAACTGAGCCAAAAGTTCCCGTTGACAAGTCAAACATTAGTGAAACCGGCTCGAAGCCTTCTAATGCAGTTGTCGGAAAACCAACCAATAGCGATACCGAAGTCTTCCAGCAGGGGCAGGTAATTTCACAGTCCTCAGGTGGTGATAACAAAGAGCCTCAGCATGGACAGAGTAATCTCTCAGGCCATGCTGCCCTAAAAGATTCGGACCCAGCACAGGTACAGATATCCGGCAGTCAGACAAAAGGCAGCGGCAACTCGACCTCTGAGAACAATTCTGATTCGCATGCAGGCCCTTTTAACTGGGTGTTTTCTTCTGACAACCTTCAATCGCTCTCCACAGGGCAAAACTCTGTTTCTAACCAGCAGGCAGAGACTTTCTCGTATCTTTCTGCTGGTGTTGGAGAGCAGATTCGCGAATCTGTCAGAACTTCTTTAAGCCAGGGTCAGCAGCAAATTACCATACGCCTTAATCCCCCGGAGCTTGGGAAGGTTTTTATAAAATTCCAGCAGCACGACGGCTCAATTACAGGAATATTGGAAGTCAGCAGGCAGCAAACCAGATATGAAGTTGAACAGGCCCTCCCGGAGGTAATTCGAAATCTTGCCGATTCCGGCATAGGGATAACAAAACTCGAAGTCGTTACCACAAATACCGAGCAATTCCAGCAGCAGGCCAATAAAGACCAGTCGCCGGCATCGGGGCAGAACGGCTGTTTCGGCCAGAATAGCTCGGCAGATTCGGATACACAGCCGAAAAACTCTGATACCCACGAGACTGACCAATGGCTTACAAACACCTACTACGAAAGTACAGGATTCACAGAATCGCAGCATACGTTCGTTACCGACGAATCTATAAATATGCTGGTTTAGTCCTATTTTTCTAAATCAAGTTAGCTGATTACGTAAACTTTTTTTAACTTTTTTTATCATTTCCCCTCCTTCAACCCCTATATCAGCATCATCAGTGTGGATTTTACAGGTCCAATCATTTTGAGGGTATTTACGACGTAAAAATTCCTTAAGTCTCTCTCATCTCGGCCGATAATGCACGTTAGGAAACAGATTTAATTTCGTAGCGTGCTCGTTGCACTCTCGATTGTTTAAATTTAAGGGGGCTTGAAATAGCCAAAAAATAAACGTTTGTTTTTTTAAGGAGTCAAGAAGATGTTATCAATTAATACCAACATTATGGCAAGTAATGCCGCAAGACACCTGGGCAGAGCTTATGATAGCTTGTCCAGGTCTGTCGAAAGGCTGTCGTCCGGCCTGCGCATTAACAGTGCGAAGGACGATGCAGCCGGCCTGGCTGTGCGAGAATTGATTCGTGCAGATGTCGCCGTGCTGCAGCAGGGTTCACGTAATGCATTGGATGGCATTAGTCTGTTACAGACGATGGAAGGTGCAATGGGTGTTATGGATGAAAACTTAACCCGTATGATGGAACTGGCTGAACAGTCCGCTACTGGTTCATATTCTGACGCCCAGCGTAGCATTATGAACGATGAGTTCGCAGAAATGGCCGCTGAGATCGACCGTATCACAGGCGCAACCAAGTTTAACGACATCAGCTTGCTCAACAGCAACATCGGTAACGTCAAGATCCACGTTGGCACCGCCGAGACGATTGACATCAGTAAGGTAAACATGTCTCAGTCCGGCCTCGGCATCGAGACCGGTAACGGCGAATTTTCTATCATGACCAGTGACGATAACGCCTTCGATGGAGCCGATTCAACTGCACTCACTCTTGTGGCTGGCAATGCCCTTACGGTCACCATATCCTTCATCGATGCCGATGGCCCAAACCAGTCGCCGATAGCGGTTACATTTGCCGCAAACGACACACACACGCTTCAGGAAGTATGTGATGCCATCAATGCCGAGTCCCAGAATCCGGACCCAATGTATGATGCCGACGGCAACAAGCTCGGATACGCCGCTGCCGAAATAGTTGAGACCGACGGGGGCAAGTTCAAGCTCGAGATATCCGCTCTCGATACGGATATGGACAGCATGACAATAGTGAGTACTGGTGCACCTTCCGATGGCATGACCGGAATCTTCGGCGAAGACGAGACCGCAGATCTCAACCTGATGGCCGGTTCACTGTTCCAGAAGTGGGATCCTGATGCTAATGGCGGCTTGGGCGACTGGGTTGATGACACTACAGGTGGTACTGGTGCGGGCCTCAACATCCTCACCGTCGCCGGTGCAGAAAATGCCCTGACTGCCGTTACTGTTGCTATCAACACCAAGGATGAGGCACGAGCTTCTTTCGGTTACAAAATGAAGCGTCTCGAGAGCACAATTTCAGTTCTGAACGTTCAGGCCGAGAACCTGTCGGCTGCAGAATCCCGTATTTCAGACGTCGATGTTGCCACCGAAATGGCTGAACTTACCAGAAATCAGGTGCTTACGCAGGCAGGTATCTCTATGTTGACACAGGCCAACACGATGCCGCAGTTGACGCTTGCACTGCTCAGATAAGCAACTCCTGAGAATTTAATGACCTTGAGGGGAGATGGCCGGTACCAGCCATCTCCCCATATCTTAAACTTGCTATAATACATACATTAAAAACCGCTCATATAATGGAGTGATATCATGGACGGAGTCGAACAATATCTAAATACAGCGGTTACCACCCAGAGCAAAGGCCGTCTCATTGTAATGCTTTATGATGGCGCGGTCAAATTTCTCAAACTTGCAATCGAAGAGATTGAAAAGAAAAATCCCGAGGCGAAGGGACACTACATAATAAAGGCCAAGGACATAATCAACGAACTGAACATAGTTTTGGATATGGATGCCGGCGGCGAAATAGCCGTAAATCTTCGCAGGTTGTACTTGTTTATGAATCGGCAGTTGAGTGAAGCTAATATAAAACAGGACCCCCAAAAGATTCGTGAGGTAATCACACTCCTCGAAGAGCTGAATCAAAGCTGGAAAGCAATCGCCAATTAAAAATTCATATCTGTTCCTGCTGTCTCGCTGCTGCTCCTTTTCAATTTGTTCACAAACCCTAATCCTTTTTGTACTTAAGTAGTATTAAAAAAGCCCCTCCAAATATCGCAATAACGGGGATTTTTTGTACCATCTCGGACATCTTCTAAGGGATTTTGGTGGATTTTCTTGTATGTTTATCTTATTATCTTAAGGCGATTTGTCCTTTACAGCAGCATTTGTATTGGAAATTTGCCTATATGACCGAATTATAAAAAGATGTTGAGTTATGTTGGGAATATGGAATTCACAGGTTTAGGGCCTGTTCCTCCTGTTCCTTTTTACTTTGACAAGGGAGTAATAAAGTTAAATGTGTTCTATGAGCCGGACATACGATTTCAATGAAATAGAAAAGAAGTGGCAGAACTTCTGGGATGAGAACAGGACATTCAAAGCAATCGACAACGATGATGTCAAACCAAAATATTATGTCCTCGATATGTTCCCGTACCCCAGTGGTCAGGGCCTGCATGTCGGCCACCCGGAGGGTTATACCGCAAGCGATATAGTCGCTCGCTATAAACGCACAAAAGGTTTTAACGTCCTCCACCCGATGGGCTGGGATGCTTTCGGACTGCCCGCTGAGCAGTATGCGATTCAGACCGGCACACATCCGGCTCAAACAACACAGAAAAACATCGACAGTATGCGCCGCCAAATTAAATCTCTCGGATTTAGCTATGACTGGGACCGCCAGGTTGACACTACCGACCCGAAATACTTCAAGTGGACACAATGGATTTTCCTCAGGATGTTTAACAGCTACTTTGACGAAACTGAACAAAAAGCCAAACCTATCGAACAATTGCCAATCCCTGACGGCTTGAGCGAAGACGACAGGAAAAAATACATAGATGAACATCGCCTTGCTTATGAAGCCCAGGTGCCTGTCAATTGGTGCCCGGAGTTAGGTACGGTTCTGGCAAATGAGGAAGTCGTTGGCGGCCTTAGTGAAAGAGGAGGACATCCCGTATTCAGAAAACCGATGCGACAGTGGATGTTGAGAATAACAAAATATGCCGAGCGTCTGCTCGATGACCTGGCTGACGTCGATTGGACGGAATCCATCAAAAAGTTGCAGGTCGATTGGATTGGAAAAAGCATCGGTGCTGATGTTGATTTCAAGGTCGATGGTTTTGATGAAAATCTGAGAGTATTTACTACACGTCCGGATACCTTGTTTGGGGCGACATATATGGTATTGGCTCCTGAGCATCCCCTTGTGGACCAAATAACCGGTAATGATAAAAAAGAGGCTGTTAATAAATATCGTGAAGAAGCTGCCCGTAAAAGCGATTTGGACAGAACGGATTTAGCAAAGGAAAAGACCGGTGTCTTCACCGGTGGTTATGCAATAAATCCTGTCAATAACCAAAAGATTCCAATCTGGATAAGTGATTACGTCCTCATAAGCTATGGTACAGGAGCCATTATGGCCGTCCCTGCTCATGATGAACGGGATTTTGAATTCGCAACAAAATTCTCGCTGCCGATTGTTCCTGTTGTCAAACCGGCCGACCCTGAGCAGGCTGAATTGGTTGAAAGGGGCGAATTGTGCTTTGTTGGCGACGGCACAGCAATTAATTCCACCCGATTCGACGGCTTAAAGACTGCTCAATTCAAAGAACAAATTACAAACTGGCTCCAGGAAAATCATTTGGGCAAAAAGGCGATTAATTATAAACTGCGGGACTGGCTTTTCAGCAGGCAGCGATACTGGGGGGAGCCTTTCCCGATTTTGCACATGCAGGACGGCCGTGTTGTCGCTCTTTCAGAGAAGGAGCTGCCTTTGGAATTGCCCGACGTCAGGAACTACAAACCCGCCGGCAAAGGGCAACCGCCATTAGCCAACGCTACAGATTGGCTTAACGTGACGTTACCGGATGGTTCAAAAGCAAAACGCGAAACAAATACTATGCCTCAGTGGGCAGGAAGCTGCTGGTATTATCTGCGATACCTCGACCCGAATAATGAACGAAAGCCCTGGGACCCGGAAAAAGAAAAATACTGGATGAATGTTGATTTATATATCGGCGGCGCAGAGCACGCCGTCCTGCATCTTTTATATTCTCGCTTCTGGCATAAGTTCCTGTACGACCTGGGATATGTATCTACAAAAGAGCCGTTCCAGAAGCTCGTCAATCAGGGAATGATTCTCGGTGAGGACGGCCAGAAAATGAGCAAGTCTCGCGGTAACGTGGTCAATCCCGACAGGGTCATTGCAGATTATGGCGCCGATTCCATGAGACTTTATGAAATGTTTATGGGCCCTTTAGAGGCCATTAAACCCTGGAACATGCAGGGCGTCGAAGGTGTCCATCGCTTCTTGCAGAGACTCTGGCGAATGATAGTTGACGAAGATACCGGCAACCTTGCCGAAGCCGTAAAACAGGCCGAACCGGATGAGCAGACACTGCGACTCCTGCATAAAACAATAAAAAAAGTTGGCGATGATATAGAAGGTTTCAATTTTAATACGGCCATAAGCGCAATGATGATTTTTACAAATCACCTTTGCAAGCAAGCGGTCAGACCGAAAGCGGTTGTCGAAAAGTTTGTGCAGATTCTCGCTCCCTTCGCTCCTCACATCGCCGAAGAGCTCTGGGAAAAGCTCGGCCACAAAGATACCATCGCTTACGAACCCTGGCCGCAGTATAACAAGGCCCTTATCAAGGAAAAAGAAATTGAATTGGCTGTACAGGTAAACGGCAAAATTAAGGATAGAATTGTTGTCCCCGCCGATGCCGATGAGCAGCAGATAAAAGAAAAAGCGTTAAGCACCGAAAAAGTAGTCGCCGCTATGGTCGGCAAAACTCCTAAGAAAATTATCGTCATAAAATCCCGGTTGGTAAATATAGTAATGTAAATCATATCGCTGAGACATAGTACGCAATACGAAGTTTATGTGTGTCGAAATTGAAGCAAAACTGAAGGTTGATGCGCACGACCGGATTGTGCAAAGGTTGACCGAACTCGGCGCAGAGTTCTTAGCCGAATACCTGCAGAAAGATTGGCACTTTGATGATGCAGACTCGAAGCTTGCCAAAAACGATAGCTGTCTGCGCTTGCGCCGTCAACTGGCCGGCCGACAGGAAGCAATATTCTTGACTTATAAAGGACCAAAAGAAAAAAATAAATTCAAAAGAAGAAAAGAAATCGAGCTTGAGCTAAAAGACGCTGATACAATCGAAAAACTCCTCCTGGCTCTTGGTTATGAAAAAACATTGAGTATTGAAAAAAAACGTCGGCTATGGCAGCTTGGAAACTGTGAAGTTGCCCTGGACCAATTACCGCTGCTGGGCAGCTTTGTCGAAATTGAAGGCCCTGATGAGCAAACTATTGCCGACGTGCAGAAAAACCTGGGATTATCTGATTTGCCGCACATACAAAAAAGCTATGCGGCTTTGATGAAAAACAAACTCCTTCAAAAAAAATCTTAGTCCTGATTATGAAACCTGGAGATGGTTATATTGCGTATATTGTAAACCCGAAGTCCGGGGCAAGCAGCAGCAACCCGGTTGGCCGACAGTTTGAGAAATATCTCAAAAAAGAGGGTTTTGAGCTTAAAGTCCGCCAAACCGCTTCGTTAGATGATGCATGTGAATTTGCTACGGATGCTGCCGTCGATTACGACTGTGCACTGGTGGTTGTTGTCGGAGGCGACGGCACCGTAAGGGAAGCTGCACATGGACTTGAAGGAAGTGACAAGCCCTTACTGATTGTACCTGCTGGTACGGAAAATCTGCTGGCAAGTGAATTGGGTTTTGATGAAAGGTTAAAAACTATAACAACTACTTTTGAGGCCGCATACGTTCGTTCTTTGGACCTCGGAAGCATAAATGGTAAGTGTTTTACTTCTATAGCCGGGTTTGGTTTTGATGGCCGCGTGGTCAATTCCCTCAGCAGTCAGAGACAGGGGCATATTAATTACTTTGATTATTTCTGGCCCCTCTGGAGAACCTTCTGGAACTATAATTTTGAACCAATGAAAGTCAAAGTTGATGACAGGGACGTTTTTGAAGGACGAGGGCTGGTTTTTGTAGGAAATATTTCAAGATATGCTATGGGACTTCAGATACTGCACTATGCTGATTTCAGTGATGGTGTACTGGATATATGTATTTATGAATGTGACTCTCAGATACATTTGATAAAGCATTCCGCTATGACCGTTTTCAAACGACACGCTGATTGTTATGATGTTACTTATTGCCAGGGCCGGAACATCACCGTCAGTTCCGAAACCACGGGTATACAAACCGAAATTGACGGCGACCCGGGACCGCCTTTACCCGTCGAAATTAAGGTAATAACGCAGGCTGTAAAATTAATGGTCCCCGAAAGGGGCAAACCTGCAGGAATAAGAACAAGAATTATCAGGGCAATTGGATAAAACACTTACTGGAACAGAAAGCTAAACACAATACGTGGGACTCGATATGAGTATAGTGAATTTCAAAATTGGCGATGGAGATAAAAAAACCGGCCTGTCCTCGGTTGCAAATCCCGTTGAAATTGGTTTGGATGCACCTTTATTTCTGATGGCAGGCCCTTGTGTTATCGAAACAGAAAAGCTCTGTTTAGATATCGCGGAAAGACTTGTCGAAATTAGCCGAAAAACTGAAGTGCCCGTGATTTTCAAGGCCAGTTTCGACAAGGCAAACAGAAGCAGTATTTCAAGCTTTCGTGGTCCGGGACTTCAAAAGGGTTTGGATGTACTCGCCGCTGTCCGCAGTAAAACCGGCCTGCCTGTTATGACTGATGTACACGACCCGACCCAGGCCGATATTGTAGCCGATGTCGTTGATTGCATCCAGATTCCTGCTTTTCTATGCAGGCAGACCGATTTGCTTTGTGCCTGTGCCAAAACGAAAAAACCGGTAAATGTAAAAAAGGGACAGTTTCTTTCACCGGCTGAAATGAAAAATGTCGTTGAAAAGATTTACTACTGTGGTAATAATAAAGTTATACTCACTGAGCGAGGAACGTTTTTCGGCTACAATCAATTGGTAAACGATATGACAGCCATTGACACTATGAAAAAGCTGGACTGTCCCGTTGTTTTCGATGCAACTCACAGCGCTCAACAGCCGGGCGCCCTCGGATATGCAACAGCAGGCAGAAGAGAAATCGCTCCTCTATTGGCAAAAGCCGCTGTTGCCGCCGGAGCTGACGGCCTCTTTATTGAAGTGCATCCAAAACCCGAAAAAGCCAAATCGGACGCCGCATGCATTATGCCTGTCGACTGGCTTGAAGATTTATTGAAAGTATCCAGAAGAATATTTCAAATCGTATGAGGATAAGAACGTGGCTGAGGAAAAAACATATCTGTTTGGCCCGGTACCCTCAAGAAGACTGGGATTGAGTCTTGGTGTCGATATTGTTCCTCTTAAGACTTGCACACTGGACTGTATTTATTGTCAACTTGCCGAAACAACCGAAAAAACCGTTATGCGAAAAGAATACGTTCCTGTAGAACGTGTTTTGAATCAGTTTAAAGAAAGATTAGCTAATGGCTTACAGGCCGATTTTATTACTTTCAGTGGCTCCGGTGAGCCGACCCTCAATTCCAGCCTCGGTAAATTTATCGAGCGAATAAAGGAAATTACCGATATCCCCGTAGCGATATTGACCAACGGCACTTTGCTTTACCTCCCTGAGGTCCGGGCGGATTGTGCAAAGGCCGATGTTGTTTTACCTTCTCTCGATGCCGCCGATGAGCAAACATTCCACAAAATAAATCGTCCGCACCCGGATATCAGCTTCAAAAACCTGATTTTGGGTTTATGTGCGTTTAGAAATGAGTTTGCCGGCCGGATATGGCTCGAAGTCTTTTTGCTCGAAGGTATAAATACCAGCCCGGGGCAGATTGAAAAAATTGCCGATGCCGTAAAAAGAATTTGCCCGGACAAAATTCAGCTAAATACTGCCGTCCGACCGACCGCAGACCCGACGGTCAAAAAAGTAGAGCCTGAAAAACTACAGGAAATCGCAAAACTGCTCGGCCCCAACTGTGAAGTTGTGGCTGATTTTTCTCCCCTCTGTCACCGAAAGAACCTTCAAACCAAAGCCGAATACGTCTTATCAATACTGAAACGCAGGCCTTGCTCACTGGAGGATATATGTGCTGGCCTCGGTATCCAACCAAGTGAAGCATTAAAATATATCAATCACTTTCAACACAAGGGAATTATCGTTTCAGAGCAAAAAGAAGGACGACTTTTCTTCAGCGCAAGATAGCAGGTCAAAAATCTGAATACCCTGGCGGAAACATAAAATTTCTATAAATTTAATCTCATTCTTCCGATATTAACCTTCATTTTTGTAAAGCCATAGGTCTTATTGGCCGATAAAAACTGTGTAATGTTCGACAAACTGTTGTTTTTCACCTTTTTTTTAAAGGAAATTTAGATTTTTTCCTTTAGTAAACTGTTTTGAGGCCGATAAGTATTTTAGACCGATAAGGCAGAAGCAAAGCATTTTTGAGCCCGCAGAAATCTAGGGGGCTCATCATGAAAAACGTCAATGGAAAAAGCGATACGACAATTGGTTCTGAATAAGGGAGGGGAAAAATTCATTTTCCGATATGAAACCGGAAGTGAGGATAAACTTCTTGATGCTCTCATCCAGCAGGCAAAGGACAGACGTACGACTTTTGACTGGTTTGATGCCGCAGTCCTGAGTTTCAAATTGACTCAGTCCCTTATTGGACAGGCCGACGAGCTGCTCCGAGACAGTACCGATGCGCAGATTCACGCTAATTGAAAGCGAATAGATATTAAGTTTTTGAAAAATTAATAAATCTTTTATGGTCTTGACCAAGGGGGCGGGTCAGCCGGCGAGATTAGATAGGTAGGTAGATTATGGAAGATAGTATGATTATACAGGACTTTCTCAGTTATTTGAATTATGAAAAGCGTTTCTCTGCACATACCGCAAAGTGTTATGGAGCGGACCTTTTTCAGTTCGGAGAATTTTTGGTTCAACGCTCTGAAGACGAAATGCAACACCCCGACCACGATTCTGTCTCACTTGCGTCCCAGCATGGCGGCCCGGCTACTGCTCTGGCGACAAAGACCGCCGTCAGTCTTGACCAGGTCCTTCTTGTTGTTGATGTCAATGCCGTCAGGACATATATGGCATTCCTAAATGAAAAGCAGTATTCCAAGGCGACAGTCGCCCGAAAGCTGGCAACACTGCGGAGCTTTTATAAGTTTCTTGTAAAAAGAAACCGAATCGCATCAAATCCGGTTACCGCCATCCGAACACCCAAACAGGATAAAAAGCTCCCCAAGTTCCTCGAATACGAAGAGGTAAAAAGGCTCCTCGAAACACCTCCGGCAAATAACTGGCTTGGTGCAAGAGACAGGGCGATACTCGAAACGCTCTACAGCACGGGAATAAGAGTCAGCGAACTCGTTGCGTTGAATATGGACGACATCGACTTCCTTGGAGAGGTTCTGCACATTCGCGGCAAGGGCAAAAAGGAGCGAATCACACCCATCGGCTCGTCGGCCTTACAGGTCATTCAGCACTATATGGAGTTCAGAAATAAAAGAGCACAGAACAACAATAATTTCGATACCAAGGTTTTGTTCGTAAACAAGCACGGACGACGTCTCAGCACCCGAAGCGTACGCCGAAAGATGGACAAGTATCTCAAAATGGCCGGCCTCGACCCTGCTATCAGCCCACATACCCTGCGACATAGCTTTGCAACACATATGTTGAATAACGGCGCCGATTTAAGGAGCGTACAGGAGCTGCTCGGCCATCAGTCCCTTTCGACAACACAGGTTTACACACATCTTACTACAAAGAAGCTCAAGGACGTTTACGAAAACGCACATCCAAGAGAAACCGAAGGCGACCAGGATAGCCAAAACAAACAGTGGTAAAAAATAAAATAACCCAATAGCTCAAATCGTCGTACCGACCCCCGGCCTGGCCGGGGGTTGTTTTTTTGCACAATAATTCAACAAAAGCCTCTTGCACTCAGACTAACTTTCGTTACAATACCACACGGACTATGCCTTAAACCGAAGCATTAAATTTATAAGGAGATAAACAAATGCCGGAGGAACTCATTGGAAAAGTAGCGGATTTCTTTGCCCATCCGGTTGTGGCTGGCATCGAGTTGACCGGCGGTGTGAAAGTCGGAGATAGAATCCAAATCAAGGGACACACCACCGACCTTGAAATGACTGTTACATCGCTGCAGATTGACAATGCACAGGTCAACGAGGCAAAAGCCGGCGACTCCATTGGAATAAAGGTTCCCGAAAGAGTACGAAGCGGCGATTCGGTCTATAAAGTTACCGAGTGAACACAACCAGAACCTGAGAATCGCCGAAGGAATTAGCGGCTTTTCTTTAAGGACATGCCGGTTTTTAAATTGGCTTTGATTGGGTTTGAAATTGGGTTTGTTTTGCCGGCGGGCGAAGGGGTGGTTCATTTCTATAATCCTTTGTTTTAACAGAATTTACGTTCATTTTGGCTTTTCGGAGATTGGGTTTGTTTGGCTTTGAATTGGGTTTGTTTTTGGGGCGTCCGAGGAGGCGAAAATTGCCGTAATGCTTTGTCAAAACTTGACTTATGTTCATTTGAGTGTTCAGGAAATTGGGTTTGTTTTGCATAATCCCCTGTTCTGTGCCAAGGTAGCAGTCTCTCGGGGATGACATTTCCTTTATATATACTGCGGTGGTCATAGATAGAATCTCCTACATTTATTTTCAAGGGGGGGTTTTAAAAAGACGCCTCCCTATAATTAGATGGACTTGCGCATTTCGGTCGAAAAATCGTGGGATTTGAAGTGGGCAAAGTTGTAAGTCTTTATTCAAAAAGAAGTAAAAAAATTTTGGAAAAAATCCATATTAGCTCGTGCGTACTTGCGCAATCGGTACGATTTTTGTGAAGCAGGAAAGAAAAAAAGAATAAATTTTTATTTTTGATAACCACTAATACCTTGTGCACACGAAGAACAGAATTAAAGACAGATTGATTAGTGAGTTGAGAGCGGGAAAAAAAGGAGCATTTTTTTAACAAAAAAAATGATTTTTGTGGCAAAACCGGAAAAAAGAAAGAAAAGAGAAAAAAATGCTACGTTTTTGTGTAAAAAAACGTACAAAATTGCACACCCGATACAAAAACCATTTCCAATGTTAAAATGGGTAGTTTATTGTGGGGCAAAATTCCTCTCTCAAAATGAGTGTGATTAGAATGTCAAAATGGGCAAGATAGGGGTTTTAGGAAACTTTGTCTAAAGGCTACAGGGGCAGAGTGAAAGAAGAAAAAATGGGGCTGTTAATGGAGTGGATATATTGGATAGACTTGGTTTGACAACGTTTTGTTTTTGGGTATAAAAGGTAAGCTAAATTTTAGGGCTGGATAATGTCATTTCTTTTCCCTCCGCTTTTCCAGCCCTTTTTTATGCGCGTTTTGGTGGTTAAAAAAAGATTTGACGCTCTGGAAAATTGGTTTATAATTTTAGGCAGAAAACGAAACGGTTGGGAAGCTTCTTTGTATATGGTAGTTTGACTTTGGATTATATGTATGGAAATAAGAAGAGAGCTATTTGCAGTCAATCAGATGAACCATACCAGAGGTAATAATTGATACAGTAAAGGTCGCCAAGTTTTCTTGTGCGCAGATGAAACGTATAGGAAAGGAACAAGTGATGCATAATAAGCAGATATGCAAGATGAAGGATATTCCGAGCGATATGTCAGAAAATCTTCTTATAGCCGATGAGAATAACAAAGGTGGGGAATTGAAGAACACAAATTTGAAGTGGGGGATGCTGGTTAGGTTGGGAATGAAAGATGGACGGATAAACGACTGTATTTTTCGTCACTGTATTTTCCAAGACTGTTACTTCAGAAATGTAAAGTTTCGAAATGTTAATTTCACCGGAACATTTTTCAAAGATTGCAATTTTAGCAAGGCGACTTTTGAAGCTTGCTGTTTCTGGTATGTCCGATTTTCAAAATGCTGGCTTAATTACGATGAAATACTCCAATCTATACCACCGGAGTCAAATATTGCAATTTCATTATTGCGTTCACTTCGGCAAAATGCAATTGAGATGGGTGAGAAAAAGATTGCAAATAGAATATTGTTGAGGGAAATAGAGATAGAAAAGCAAGAGCTCAAGAATCAATGTTGTGCTAAAACGGAATATTATAAAAGCAGGTATGATACAATTGAAAGAGTTTTTGCGGGTGCAAAGTATTTGGGACTACAGACAAGTGGCCTTATCTGGGGCTATGGCTTAAAGTTGCGAAATTTGATAGTAAGTGCCCTATTAGGTATTTTAGCTTTTGCATTTCTCATCTTCAAATTTGGAACCTATGTATCAAACAGAGATAGTGGTGGCATAGATTTAAGCTTTTTACAGTCATTGTATTTGAGCATAATCACTTTTACTACTTTAGGCTACGGAGATTTTACTCCGGGCTCTTTTTCGTCATATGCTATTTGTGCGATAGAGAGTATTATAGGGTTTGTCTTCCTAGGCTTTCTGGCGGCTAGTGTTTATAGAAGGTTCGCAAGGTGAATATCAAATTGCTTAGAGAGAGGTCCGAGATTATCAGCTTGATGCTTTTTGGCTCAACTGCCAGAAAGGATGGCGATGCGTACTCTGACAAAGATGTTTTTGTACTATGCACAGACTTAGATATGAAGACTTTTCTGGACCTTAAAAAAGATGTTATAGCACTTGCAATTGGCGAAGGATGTAGCGTTTCAAGTTACAGGTTTTCAGATGTTATCATTATGGCAAAGAGTGGTTCGCTTTTTCTTTGGCACTTAAAGCTTCAAGGTAAGGTTATTTTTTCTAAAAATAAAGTTATTGACGGAATATTCAAGTCGTTAAAACCATATGAAAAATATCAGCAGGATTTGGAATATTACGGTGAAATTTTAAATGATGTAACTTCATCTTTGAAAAAGCGGGGTGAATTGAGCGAGTTTGATTTAGCTCTCCTTTTTACCATTGTGAGGAATACATGTATGCTCCTGTGTTATCACGAAGGAATACCAAAGTTTGGACGTTCCAACGTCTATTTGACAGCGGAAAAATTATTTGGCCAAAATCTTCCTGTACCAGATTGGCTATATCAAAAACTGTGCTCTTGGAAACTCTGGTATGAACGTGGTATCAAACCAAATAAAACAATTATGAATAAGGAGCTATTAGAATCGACTATCGCACAGGTCAATGATTTGCTTGAGTTTGCGAGGCAAAAATGCACATGAAAGAATTAATATCGGAATTAAAAAAGGAAGCGTCACATTTGACAAGTAAGAGTCTTGGACCTATTGGTTTTGATTATCGAAGACGTACGAAGTTGGAGAGACTGATATTCCTTATTGTAAAAGAGTACTGCGCAGAGAAAATTAAGTACAATTTGAGTGGACTAAGCCACACTCACCGAAAAATGCTTCTTGAAAATGTAAAGAAACATTCTTGTGCATTGGAAGTTGTACAGATTTCGAAAGAAGCGTTTGAAATATCAGATTTAATCTGTGCACTTTCATCGAGCGATCCCTATGTCAGAGAAGATGCTTTAGAGGAGTTAGGTGGTACAGTGTACAATATGTTTGAAAATCTTGAAAAAAGGATAAAGCAATTTATGAGTAAGGTTGAGAGTACATGTCTTAGCATGTGAGTATATTATTTCTAGATTAATTTGAGGTAATGTTTTAAACTCAAATCTCTATCCACCAGTTAAAACAGGTGGTATTAAAATTGGAAAAGTAAAGAACCACCGGTTAAAACCGGCGGCATTGTAATTGTAAGTCAACAACCAGCAGTTTAGACAGGCGGCATTGTAATTTTAAGAAAGAACCACCAGTTCAAACCGGCGGCATTTTAGCATTTGCTAAGAGTCGGGCGCAGTGTCTTCTTTACCCTGCATTTGGATATATTTGCTTGTTGTCGATTCACTTATGCCAACTGTTGATACACTGTAACCACGCGACCAAAAACCATTTTTAGCCTTGTCTAAAAGCGGGAATTTATTGCGCATACTCAGGCTGGTTTTGGCTTTCAAGATTTTAACCACATCGCTTATAGATATTCGGGGCGGTATCGAGATCAAAATGTGAACATGGTCAGAATCGGTATTCACTTCGATTATCTCCACCTCAGGAATCTGGCTGCCAACAGCAATAATCATACTCTTGAGATATTCGCCGAAAGCGTCTTTCAGTATTTTCCGCCTGTGTTTGGTCGCTATTACCAAATGATATCGAGTATAGTAAACACAATGTCCCTGTTTTTTGTAATCCATTATTCTGATTATACAAGAAGACAGCGGATATTTCCATCCACACGCTAACGGCCTTTGTTGGAAACATACCGATAGATTGAATTTGTTGACAGGGGAGGGGGGATAAGGTAGAGTGCGGAGGATATTTTTTTCATCAGTGACAATTTAGTAATGGAGTGTTTTTATGGCTGTTGAAGAGAAGGTGCTGGTCGTCGAACGGAAGGTGGTTGAAGATGTCGGGCGGTTTCACGGGCTTATGTTCGATGTTGAGCAGTACCTTCGGGAGATATTTGTGCAGGGGACGCCCTGTTTTATGAACAGGGCGGAAGTGGAGGAGAACCCGGAATATAAACAGCTAATTCCTTACGTGATAATGAGCTACGAGGGCAAGTACCTTAACTATGTGCGGGGCAAGCGAGCGGGCGAAAAAAGGCTTATGGGGCTGCGGTCCATCGGGATAGGGGGGCATATCAACCCGGTGGATAATGAAGTTCCGCTTTTCGATACCGATTTTCGAGAGATGTACGCTGCGGCTGTTGAGCGGGAGGTTGCGGAGGAAGTGAACGTTGAAGCAGGGCACAGCGACAGGATAGCGGCCCTATTGAACGACGATTCGAACAGGGTTGGGAGCGTCCATATGGGGATAGTACACTACTGGACACTGGATTCTGATAATGTTAGTCGGCGGGAACAAATGATAACTCAGATGGACTTTAAGAGCATCGATGAATTAGAGGCGGTCCGGGAGAGTATGGAGACGTGGTCGATGCTCTGCCTCGATGGCTTACGGGAGATGGCCAGAAGGGCAGGAGCCGGTGGCCATCAGGAAAAGACGGAGTAGAGGTAGTAGCATACGCTTGTTAATGAAACAGCGATTGCGGTAAGCATTGCGATGTTCCAGATTAATGCTTTCGGGCCGCGGGGTTTATCATCGCCGAGATATTTGCTGCTGTTATTTAGAATGAAGAAGCCGACGTAGGCGATTGGCATCAGTGAGCCGCAGATTGCGGAGCTTGGTATTGCGACCCAGGGACCCATGTATTTCCAGAAGATTACTCCGATGACGGCTGGTGCGGGAATTAGACATGCGAGGCGGTATCTCCACCCGCCGGGTTCGACGCCGAACATTTCGCAGGCGGCAAAGCCAGCAACGAGCATTTGCATAGTTATTGTGCTAAGGGCCATACCGAGTACGCCGAGGCCGAAGACGATTCTTGAAAAGAACATACTGAGGCCGGCGGCCTGGAGCATTTCAGCGGCCTTTGTTGGCGGGAGCATTGTTGAGCCGGAAGCAAACATTTCGGGATTGTAGATAGTGCAGGCGGTTGCGATTACCATTAATGTGGTTGCGATGGTAAAGGGCAGGAGCATTCCGGTAATCAGGTCGAACCTTGACAGGCCGCGGTGCTCTTTCGACCAGCCCCTTGCCAGGAGGGTATAGGGGAAGAGGAAAGAGGCGTTTATGCCGGTGGCGGCACCGAAGAGGGCCATAACTATTGAGACGCCGCGCTTGTCGGTGGGGATGTCGAGAGGGAGGAAGCCTTTGAAGAGTTTTCCCCAGTTGATGTAGCCAGCGAAGGCCTGGCGGACGATGACGAGGGCGAAGGCAATAATAATCATCCAGACCATTGCCTTTAGTGTGCGTTCGTAGATTCTGACTCCTTTGCGTCCGCTGCCGTAACTCCATGTGATTGCGGTAGAGAAGAGCAAGATAAGCAAACCAGTTGTGATGAGGACCAGAGTCTGCTGTGTTGTTGTAGGCTGCCATTTTGTGAGTACCTTAATCATGTCTTCTGTCATACCGGCGGCGATTGCGTATTGGGGGAGGTGCCATAGTATGGTTGCGAATAATGCGCCGATTGCCCATGCCCAGGCCATTGCGGGGTGGATGAAGCGCTTCATAGCGTAGAAAGGGCGGACGCCTGTGGAGAGGGCCTGATATGACATTGCGGCAAACATTATGACGCCGAGAGTAATTGCGAGGGGCTGAACCCATAGTAGTCTATATTCGAGATATGCACCGGCAAAGAGGGAGGCCATGGCACTTCCGCTGCCGAGGAGTATTGCGCTTTGCAGCCAGCCTGGACCGGTCATGGAGAAGTAGCCGCGCCATCTGCTTAAGAGGCCTTTTTTGTCGAGGGCGGCGAGGTCTTTCTTTTCCTTTTCGAGGGCCTGTGGGTCGGATTGTGCGAGCATCGGCAGTCCCTTTGCGAGGTCGGGGGCGGCATAAATCTGGTCTTGCTGGTCGGTCATTTATAACTCCTATATTTTCTAAAGGCAAATTGTTAAAGCAGATGTAATTTGAAATCTGGGGTATTGTAGCGGTTATGTGCTTGAGAGTAAATTGATATTTTTTTGAGCTTTACCAGCCTTCAGCGATGATTTCGATGCCGCAAATGATGGTTTCGGCGGTTTGAGCGGCATCGGCGGGTGTTAGGGTGAGTGTGAGGGAGTCGGCGGCGGGGATTTTTGAGAATTCTTTTACGAGGCCGATATTCGGGTGGGCGGTCTCCTTGACGATATCGAGGGCTTTGCAGACGGTTTTTTCCTGCAGGGCGACGTCGAAGAGGCGCTGGCCGGGAGTTTTGGGGTCAGGCTCGACGAAATAGAGGCGGACGGTGTAGGGGCGCTGCTGCTGATTGCCGAGGGTGAGGGTTATGCTGCGGATTGCCCTTGCTCCGGAGGCAGTTACCCAGTTTAGTTCTCCACCTTTTATGATGTAGGAGTGGCGGCGGAAGAAGATAGGGTTTTGGGGTATTGTTTTTACGGGTATGTCGGGTGATTCGCCGCCGACGCTGGGATAGTCGAGCCAGAGGGTACCGTTGTCTGCTTTTCGGTCTCCCGGGGCGGCGAGATTTATTCCCACGCGGCGGACGGGCGCATCGTTGGGGTCAATTGCGTTGAATGTCCACATCTCGGCTTCGGGCATATATATCATGGCGAGAGAGGTCTGGTTCTGGTAGCTGCAGTTGCAGGTTTGTGTGTAGTCGGGGGCGTTCAAAACTCCGTTTGCGACGACGAGGTTCGAGGTGCAACCGGACTTGAAGCCGCCGATGTTGCCGGTTCCTCCGTCTCTTTGGAGGTCGAAATAACCAGCTGCGGCCGAGCGAAATGTGAGCAGGTGCTGGCTGGCGATGACGGTGTTGCAGCCGTATTTTCTGGCGAAGGACCATTTAACTGGTTGGCCTGTGATGGGGTGGAGGCGCATTTTTGGCTGGCCTGTGAGTAGGTTGAAGGCGCTGTTTTGTGTGATGATTGTGTTTCCGTGAATCATGCATGGGCCGCGATATTTGATGGGGGTATCCCAAAGGAGGGCGCCGTTTCGGCCGCGGTAAGTAATCATCCTGTCGCCGGGCTGGGATAACATGTCAGATGAAGGCCTGTCGGCCTGCAAGAGGACGTCGTATTGGTCGGAGTAGCCGAGCCAGGCGCCGAATAAACTTGAGTTTTTCTGCCAGAGGATTTTACCTGTGTGCGCATCGAGTGCGAGCAAACGATATGGTTTTTGCGATTTAATCTGGTGAGCTGTTAATTGTTTTTCTATGTAGTGGGGCAGTTTATCGAGGCAGAAGATTTTGTCATTGCCTGCAACGATGGTGTTGTGAATGAAGCCGTGGAGGGCGTCGGTCTGCCAGAGTATTTCGCCGGTGTGGCGGTTGATAACGACAAGGCGTTTTGCGGCGAGTTTATCATAGAAGTTTAGCCACTTTTGTTTTTTTTCCTTCTCCTTGTCCTGTTCGGTATTTTCGAGCAGGTTAGTAAATTGAGCGAAGCCGGAACCAGCGATAAGAAGGTCCTGATATACTCCGATGTATCCCCATTGGTCATTTTCATTGGGGGCGGGTATTGAGATGGTCTTTAGGATCTGGCCTGTTGCGGCATCGAGGACGAGGCAGTCCGGTCCGGCGATTACATATACAAGTTGGGAGGCAGCGATGAAATTTGTGCCTCTGACGTTGGCGCCGGGGATATGTACCTGATTGTAGCTTCTGTCGAGGTAATCGGGTTTGTAAGTCTGGTCGTAGTAAACGCCGAAGGTGTTCAGGTTCTGGAGGGTTCTTTTCCAGAGGGTGCGGCCGGTATATACATCGCGTGCGATGATGGAGTTCGGTCCTTCGATGAAAAGCCTTCCTTCGACGACCTGTTCCGGTGGGCCGTGACCGTGGCGTGGGAGTACGTCTCCGAAGCCGGAGCGGTCACCGAACCATAACAGGCCGAGAGGGGCTTTAACGAGTTTGTCTTTTGAGCAGACGGTGTTGGCGATATCGCCGTATTGGCCCGTCCAGTCGGCTGAGCCGGGGAGCGCTGCGATTCTTTTAAAGAGGATGAATTGACTGTATGTTTCAATCCTGCCTCGTTGGGGATTTATTTTTTCGGTTTGTTGGAAAATTTTGAAGTGTTTGTCTTTAGTGGTATTTAGATAAGCAGTTCCGCCATAAGGGCGGAGTGAATATAAAAGGCGTTCGGTGAAAAATTTATCGTTTTCGAAAGCGGCTGCCGTGAGTTCATCGGCGACGATTAAATCGGCGAAATAGGGGGGGAGTTGTATTGAGGTGATGTCACCTGTGAGAGCGGCGACTTTTTTGCCATACAAACCGGCGTCGTCCATACGCTGGTGGAATTGGCGGACTTTGGATTGGTTAGTGTCGAGTGCGATAACGTACAGCTTTGATTGTGTAACCAGCTCTTCTGCCAGCCGGCCATTATCTTCCAAGCCGAGAACAAGGCAATAACCCTCGTTCAGGCCGGTAGTTTTCAGGATGGTTTGGGCTTTTTGTGCCCAGTTGCCATCGGGTATAGAATTTTCAATTGTCAGGGGATATGTTTTCGGTTGAGTGTTTTCAGCTCCGAAACAATAAATACTCCCATCAAGGGTAACTATGAAGAGCTTATTGTCGGCGGCGAGCATATTCCAGACGGTGCCTTCGACTTTTGCCTGCCAGGTAACCTCGGCAGGGGCGTTAGGTTGTGCGGGGATGTTAAGTACGGAGATGAGGCCGTTTTTTCCGCTGCAATAGAGCTGCGGGCCGGCTTTTAAGTGGAGCTTTTCAATTTCGGTTGAAATATTCGTCTTCCACAGTCCATTTGCTTCGGATTTGTCAGAGGATAAGAAGTAGGCCATCAGTCGGCCGTCTTTAGCCAGACTGATAGCGGCATTATCGGTCAAGAGGGGAAAAGCAGTTCTGGCGATACCCTTGCCGTCGGAGAGCCTGTGGAGGACGCCGTTATTGAAGAACCATTTTTTCCAGGCAGCGACATTATAGCCTCCAATTCCTTTTCCATAGGAAGTTTCTGCGTTGTAATAGAGGAATTCGCCTGTTTTTCTGTCATAGCATGCGGGTACACTTCTTCCTCCGGGGACAAGCAGTTTGTCTTCGGTGGCAACAAGGTATCCCTGCGGCCCGACACCGGCGAAAGCAGGGCTGTTGTGCGGTTGTTTAATGAAGATTGAGCCGCTTGCGGTATTGCTCCAGATTACATCTCCGGTTTCGGCATCAAGGGCATAAATGAAGATACCCATGAACGGCCAGATGCCAGCGGCGAAATAGATATTTCCATCGAAGAGAACAGGTGCACCTCTTGCGGGCCAGGTAGAAATGAGTCTTTCGTTACCCAGGATTTTTCGGTCTGAAGGGCCGCCGCGAAATTTCCATATCAGGGAGCCTGTTTTTGCACTGAGACAATACAGGCAGCCATCGTCACTGACGAAATAGACTTTTTGTTTTGCGGCGAGGGGTGCGAATCTTACCGGGCCATCGGTGTAGAATCGCCATATTTTCCGGCCGGTATCGGTATCATAGGCTGTCAGACGGTCGCTAACCATCGAGGGGACAAAAATGGTTTTGCCCATTACGACGGGTTCGTAGGAGCCGTCGAACTGTAATTTGTACTGCCACGGTGGCCAGGCAGAAGCAGGGGGGGCTAATTTTCTGACCCACTGCAGGTGCAGCTCGGGAGGCAAGGCTTGAGGTGAGGCGGCAGTGTGTTGAGCGTCATACCGCCACATTGGCCAATCGGCGGCAGAGGCTTTTTTCGAAGAAAAAGAAAAGAAAAGCAGCAGAGAAAAAACAAGAGAGCACCCAGTGATATTAAACTTTTGAGTGAACGTTATTGTTGATAAGAGCTTATGAACGTTGCTCAGCATAAATATTCCTTAGCAGGAGCAGTCAAAGTCAGTATATTCGAATACTAACGATGCGATACTGCGGATAGATAAATTATTATTGATAATCATCTTAGAATTCAGTATGCTAAATTATAGCATAAATTTTGAATTATTGAAGGAAATAACCTATGAAACGACGTGACTTCCTTCGGGGGGCTATGGCAGGGGGTGTTGTCGGGGCGGTAAGTCCATCGGTTCAAGCAGGTTTAGGGGGAGAAAAGCACAGAACGAATGAAGTTAAAAGCGAGTTAGGTAGAGTTTCATCCCGGGCTTTTGACGGTGCGGCCAGATACAGCGTTTTGCCTGAGAAGCTTGGCGGAATGAGCCTTGAGCAGCTGCGAGAGGACTATCGCGAGCGGCTTTTTAACCATTATCTGCCGTTCTGGGACAAGGGGGGATACGATAAGCAGTATGGCGGGTTTATGTGCGAGCTTAACGACGACGGGTCTGTTCAGAGCGATGAAAAGGACATCTGGTACCAAGGGCGGGGTATATGGGTTTATTCTTTTTTATATAATAATTTCGGTAAAGAGGAACGATGGCTTGAGGTTGCGAAAAAGACCCGCGATTTTATGGTGAAGCATATGTATTCCGGGGAGGGGATGTGGATTCAATCAGTTGGTCGGGACGGGAAGAAAAAGGAGGGTACGACCGCCCAGGGCAGTGGAGATGATATCTATGGAGCGATGTTTGCGGCGGCGGGACTTGTAGAATATTACAAAGCCGCCGGCAATGAGGAAGACCTTGAATTAGCAAAAACGTCCATATTTAAGTCAGTGCAAAGATATGACGAGCCGAATTACCGTAAGAACGGGTATCGAGTGCAGGGACATTCTTTTATGATGGTTTGGACACTTACGCAGCTTTTGTCATATCAGCCTGACGAGAGGCTGGAAAAACTCGTTGGCGAGCACGTGGATAACATAATGAACAAGTTCTGGAATCGGCAATACGGGATAAGCAACGAGCAGCTTCAACATGACTATTCACGATTACCTTCGGCTGAAACATCTATGGTTCCGGGACACTCGGTTGAGACTCTTTGGATGGTAATGTTCGAGGCATTGCGTATTAAAGACAGGGGGCTGTTTAACGAGGTCAAGAGGCGGTTTCGCCGTTTGATTGAAATGAACTGGGATTATGTATTCGAGGGTTTCGGGGAGAGTTTTAATGTTTTCGGGACTTCGGGGAAGAGCGCTGGGACGGATTTTGAAATAAAAAGCATGTGGCCTCTGTGCGAGATAATGGTTGGTTGTATGACGGTTCTGGAGTACAGCGGTGACGTTTGGGCGAAGGAGTGGTACGAGCGAGTTCGGGCTTTTACCCTGCGGACGATGACGACCGATTGCGGTGTGTGGCGGCAGGCAGTCGACCGGTTCGGCAAAGACAAGAAGAGGCCTACTATATCGATATACCGGAAGGGCAATTTTCATCAGACTCGATATATGATGCTGGATATGCTAAGTCTGGAACGTATGATAAAAAATAACGGCAAACTTACACCTTTTGGTGTTTAATTTCACAGGTTAATTTCACAGGACAAGTTTTTCAGATGGAACAGAAGAGTTTTACAGTCAATATCAAATGCAGACCGGTCATTTTCAGAGTTTTTATTTTTATTTTTTTGTTCAGCAGCATCTGTATAGGTGAAGACTGGGCAACTTACCGCTACTGCAACAGGCGGAGCGGGATTAGTAGTGATGCTTTGGGGCCGCAGCTTTTTCTTCAATGGAAGTACATACCGACACATCCGCCGAAGACAGCCTGGCCGGTGCCTGCTGAAGAGCTACCGAGAATGCACAGCGACAGCGCCTATCACACTGCAACAGGTGGGAATAGTATATATTTCGGGTCTTCGGTAACAGACGTGCTTTATTGCCTCGATGCGGCTACGGGGAAATTACGCTGGAACTTTTTTGCGGAAGGGCCGATACGCTTCGCTCCGACGGTTTATAAGGGGAGGGTTTATTTCGGCTCGGATGACGGCTGTGTCTATTGCGTCGATGCTGAGGAAGGGGGGCTTGTGTGGAAGTACCGGGCCGGTCCAAGCAATGAAAGGGTAATCGGCAACGGGAGAATGATATCTTTGTGGCCGGTGCGAACTGGTGTTGTTGTTGATGAGGATATAGTTTATTTTGGAGCGGGGGTCTTTCCATACGAGGGTATATACATTTGTGCCCTCGGGGCTGCGGACGGTTCGGTTATCTGGAAAAATGATTCAATCGGCGAGCGCGGGCATGAACTGGACTACAGCGGCATATCACCGCACGGTTATCCGCTGGTATCGGAGGATATTCTTTACATACCATCCGGCCGGTCGATGCCGGCAGCTTTTGATAAGAAGAGCGGAAGATTTCTTTTCTATGCTTCCTGCGGGGGCAAAACGGGCGGGGCGTGGGCTCTTCTGGAAGGGGAGCAATTGATAGCGGGGGTCGATACGGCACACGGGGTTTCGGGGAGTCCGGCAAAAATTGCTTATGACGCTCGAACGGGCAGTCGTAAAGGTGATGCTTTCGGGTGGTTTAACGGGATTGATATGGTGGTAACGGAGGAGTTCGCTTTCAATGTTACGAGGGAGGGCATTTATGCGGTCGAGCGGGCCAGGCATTCCAAGGGTATAGAGAGAGCAGAAGAATTGAGGCAAGAGCGGAGTAAATTAGCCAAAGAGCTTTCAAATTTACGAGAGAAACTCAAAGACCCTGATGAAAAGGGCATTGAAGAGACGGACCGAGAGATAGAGGACATAACCAGCAGAATTAGCGAGATGGTTGCGCTTGAAGAAGAACGGCTCAAGGAAACCAGCTATAAGTGGCACTATGAGCGGAAAGGGCTTGTTTCAGTGATTATGGCTGGTGATTATTTGATTGCCGGCGGGGACGGGGAGGTCGTTTGTGTTGATGTTCGAAACGGCGAGAAGCTTTGGAGGGGGCAGGTTTTCGGCAGAGGTGTCGGTCTGTCTGCGGCCAACGGACGGCTGATTGTCAGCACAGACAGAGGCTATATTTATTGTTTCGGAAGAGAAGAAAAAGCGTTGCCGGCAGAAGTTGTCGAGATGCGTATGTACGGTACAGCGGAAGACAAATACAGCCAACTTTACTACACGGCCGCCGAAGAAATTTTAAAGGCTTCACAAATCAATAAAGGATACTGCCTTATTCTGGACTGCGGGGAGGGGCGACTGGCGTATGAATTAGCCAGACGAACCGAATTGAAAATCATTGGAATAGAGAAAGACGCCAAGAAACTTGCCGCTGCACGGGGCAGGCTTAGAAGTGGCGGCCTTTTAGGCAGCCGGGTGGTGGTGGAGCCGTGGGAGTTGTCGAGCCTGCCGAGTTATTTCGCAAACCTGATTGTGTCGGACGGTATGCTACTATCGGGCAAAACAGCAGCTTCGAAGGAACAAATAGGCAGGGTTCTGAGGCCTTACGGAGGGATTTATTTGTCGGGGGTCAAGGGGGCCTCAAGCAGTGAGATATCGTGGGAGAAGTTTGTGCGGGGCGGTCTGGAAGGGGCGGGCAACTGGACGCATCAATACAGCAACGCCCAGAATACAGCGTGCTCGGACGACAGGGAGGTGAAAGGGCCTCTTGGGGTGTTATGGTTCGGCGAGCCGGGTCCTGAAGGGATGGTTGAGCGTCACGCCAAGGCCGCCAGCCCGGTATCAATGAACGGACGTCTATTTATTCAGGGGGAAGAGGTTATTAAGGCTTACGATGCTTACAACGGGACTTTTTTGTGGGAGAGGAAGATCCCCGGAGCTTTTCGCGTGCGTGTTGATGTGGACAGCGGGAACCTTGCGCTGAGCGAAGACGGACTTTATTTGGCTGCTTATGATAAATGTTACAAGCTTGACCCGGCTACCGGGGAGACTATGCGGATATACGAGATGCCGGAGGAAGAGGGGGGCAGGCAGCGACGGTGGGGATATATTGCATGCGAGGGGAATATTCTTTACGGGTCGTCGGCGGAGCCTTTTAAGAGACAATACGGAGCTTTGTGGAAGAGGTTTGTTGATGGGGGAAAGTGGAGAAATGCAGATGAGATAAAGTCACAGTCCTATGAGGACAACTCAGGTGATGAGGGACTTGATTTTGTTGTTAGAGAAATAGCGGCCTATGAGAGATATACGTCGGAGTATCCAATGCCGGATGAGAGGGCGCGAGCGGCCATGCAGAGAACCGGGGCACTGTGGCACCCGATAGCAGATTTTCCGAAATGGGAAAACTATTCGGGCTCGAAAGGGTCGGTGACCGAGAGGATAATGGTGAGCGATAAGGTTTTTGCGATGGACGCCGAAAGCGGGAAATTTCTGTGGGCGCATAAGGGCAAGCGAATCGCAAATGTGACATTGTCACTTGGGGACGGAAAAATATTTTTTGCCGAAAGCGGTGTCAGTGATGAGCAGAAAAAGAGAGCATTGAAAGACAAAAAGCTTCTTATCGGGAAGGGGATATATCAAGAGGCTGAAGGAGCGAATGTCGAGTATGATGATGCCGATGTGAGGACGGTTGTATGTCTTGACGCGGTTAGCGGGGAGAAGGTATGGGAGAAGAGCATTGACCTGACGGGCTGCTGCGGGGATGCGCTGGGTACGATATATTACGACGGGGTGCTACTGGTTTGCGGTAATGTGGGCAATCACGATGCGTGGAGGTTTAAAGAAGACGAGTTAAAGTTTCGGCGTATTACGGCGATGTCGGCAGGGGATGGTGAGGTACTGTGGTCTCGTCCAGTTAATTACCGCACTCGGCCTTTAATTGTGCAGGGCGAGATTATTATTGAGCCTCTGGCGTGTGAGCTGCGGAGCGGTGAGATTAAGAAGCGCAGGCATCCTGTTACGGACGAGGAGGTTCCGTGGGAATTTTTGCGGCCGGGACATACCTGTGCCATTACTTCGGCATCTTCGAGCGTTCTTTTCTATCGCTCATCGAGTACAGCGATTTATGACCTCGAAGGAGACCGAGGGCTGGCTATTTTCGGGGCTATTCGTCCGGGGTGCTGGATTAATGCGATACCGGCCAACGGGCTTATGCTTATGCCGGAAGCGAGTTCGGGGTGTACGTGCTCTTATCCTTTGCGATGCTCTTTCGCATTAGTAAACAAGCCGGAACGGGTTCAGCCTTGGACTGTTTTTATCACGAGCGGTAAGACCAGTGATGTAAAAGAATTTGCGATTAATTTCGGGGCACCTGCGGACATGCGGGATGATGAGGGGGCGCTTTGGTTTGGTTATCCTAATCCGCAAACCGAATATTTGAAAAATCACTTTCCCGATTATGGCGTGAAGTTTGATTTGCAGGAAAAGATTGTTAAGGGGATGGGTTACTTTTACCGCGATTATAAGAGTTTGGAAATTTACGGAACCGACAAGGCCTGGCTTTATACCAGTGGGTGTCGTGGGCTTCTACAATGCGAAGTGCCCTTGATTGATGATGCTAACACTCCCAAAGGCGGCACTTATACCGTGCAGCTCGGTTTTAGCGCTTTAGATGGTGACAGGCGGGGGGAACGAGTATTTGATGTTAAACTACAGGGCAAGGTCGTGCTCGAGAAGTTTGATATTTTGAGGACAGCGCGTAAAGTTAACAAAGCCATCATCAAAGAATTCAAGGGTATTGACGTTAAAAGAGCGCTCATCGTGGAATTTGTTCCCGAGAGAAGCAGTCCCACAATCAAACAGGCACCGCTAATCAATTTTATCAAGGTCATTAGAGAAGATACGAAAACGAAAGGATTCGTTAAATCCTGAATGTTCTTGACCTTAATACGTAAAAGCAGATAATATTTGGAGTGGTATTTGGTGTAAATGTGAACACTTTTTGGAAGGGGTGTAATTATGAAAAAGACACTGATTGTATTTCTGGTTTTTTTGGTTTTGGCTGGAGGCGTTTCAGCTCAAAATATCGACAGGATTCTCGATAAAATCGGGGTATCGAGAGGAATCTGTTTGGTGCTGGGGGATGCGAAGTGCGAACTTGCTATGGAACTTGCTAATAAAACCGAACTATTGGTATATGTTCAACTGCCTCAGGATGAAGAGGTGGAGGCAGCACGTCGGGCGGTCGATGCAGCGGGATTATACGGCACTCGCGTCTATGTTGAAAAAGGCGGTTTGTCGAAGATTCATCTTGCGGACAATATAGCGGATGTGGTTATCGCTGTCGGTTCTGCGAGCGGAGTATCCGAGGCGGAGGTTCTCCGAATCCTGTGTCCGCAGGGCAAGGCTTTGCTCGGTGATAAAGAATTGAGCAAGCCGTTACTTAAAGGGGCCGATGACTGGAGCCATCCTTATCATGGGCCCGACAACAATCCTCAGTCAAAAGATGAAATTGTGAAGGCACCTTACCTGACCCAGTTTCTGGCAGAGCCTCGCTATGCACCACTAACACAGGTTGCAGTTGCATCGGCGGGCCGAGTGTTTAAGGCTTTCGGGCATATTGCCTTCAAAGAACGAGAAGAACCTTTTTTGTGTACGCTGGCGGCTTTCAATGGGTATAACGGTACAATGCTGTGGAGGCGCGAGCTTACGCCCGGGATAATGGTGCACCGCAATACATTAATCGCAACGCCGGAAACGCTGTACCTTGGCGACGACAAGAGCTGTAAGCTCATCGATACAGCGACGGGGTGGTTGACAGACGAAATTAAACCTTCGGTAGAAGTTGCCGACGGGACGTTCTGGAAGTGGATGGGGCTGGAGAATGGAGTGCTTTATGCACTTTTGGGCGAGCAGGAGCAAAGAGATCCTGTAACTCGGCAGCAGCGAGAGGCCCACGGGTGGCCGTGGAACCCTGTGTCGAAAGGTTTTAATCAGCCCGATGGTCTGGGGCCGGGGGAAGAGGCGTATCTGGCGCATCCGTGGGGCTTCGGGCGGACAGTGCTGGCCATTAATCCTAAAACAAAAAAAGTCCTCTGGAGCTATCGTGAAGACAAACCGATTGACAGCCGGGCTATGTGTATGAAGAACGGACGAATCTATATTTTCAGATTCGACGTATTTCTCGCCTGTCTGGACGCGAAGAGCGGCCAGGTAATCTGGCGGAAGACCCCGGAAAATGCTCCTGAACTCTTTGAGGCACTCGGATTGTATTCAAACCGACAGGATTGGCGCACCAACTGGCGAACCGCGGCATATCTGAAATGCAGTGACAAGGCATTATACTTTGCGGGGCCTCAGGTGGGCAGTCTTGTCGCGGTATCGGTAAAGGATGGCAGTGTGCTTTGGCAGGATCCTTATGACAATTATCAACTGGTTCTGCGGGATGACGGACTGTACGGTCTCACTGGTCAGATGGACGCTGAACCGAGCAAAAAATTTGCACCGCTTACCGGAGAAGTGTTGGCTGAGATGAAAACGAGCAGGCGGGCCTGTACTCGACCGATAGGCTCGGCCGACGCTATCTTTTATCGTGCCAGGGGCGGCACGGCAAGGTTAGACGTGGCAAGTAAGAAGGCATACTGGATTTCGCCCATGCGTGCACAGTGCCACGACGGTGTTACAGTTTCCAATGGTCTGCTTTACTGGTGGCCGTCGGTGTGCGATTGTCAACTGACACTTTACGGTATTACGTGTCTTGGGCCGGCAGGGGAGTTTGAGTTCACCCCAACAGCTACTGAGGCCCGACGTCTGGAAAAATCGGCAGGGGATTCGGCGAAAGTAGTAGCTCTGTCTGAGTCGGCGGCTGACTGGCCTACCTTTCGCGGCTGCAATACCGGCAGTGTGACAACAGCGGCGGTTGTTCCAGAGAAGGGCAAGCGGCTCTGGCAACTTAGGCCTAAAACAAGATTTGTGCCTACGGCTCCGGTTGCGGCAGGGGGGTTGGTTTTTGTCGGTGGGCAGGATGGAATTGTTCGGGCTTTTGACGCAGTAACCGGAAAGACAGAATGGACAGCTTATACGGGTGGAGCGATTGCGTTTCCTCCAACCATCTGGCAAGGCCGGGCACTGGTAAGCTCGGCTGATGGGTGGGTGTATGCTTTTGAGGCAAAAACGGGTCGACAGTTATGGCGCTTTCGTGCGGCACCGCAAGAAAGGAAGATACCTGTTTACGGTTCTTTGATGTCGACGTGGCCATCTTCGAGCGGAGTCCTTGTCGAAGACGGAGTTGCTTATTTTGCGGCGGGTATAGTCAATTACGACGGAACATACGTGCATGCTCTGGATGCAGAAACCGGCCGAATCAAGTGGCAGAACAATACATCGGGCCATCTGGACAAGGAAGGTCAAACCGGTGTGAGCGTGCAGGGACATCTGCCGCTTTACGACGGCAAGCTTTATATGGCGGGGGGAACATCCATTTCGCCTGCTGTCTATGATGTCAGGGACGGCAAATGCCTTAGCGATCCGGCAATGCTACGGAACCTCACCAGAAACAATGTGTTTACATCGCTGTGCCCGCGGGGGTGGGAACTTTTCTTAGTAGGGGAGAGGGTGGGAGTTTCCGGCAAACCTTTCTATGGACATCCTGATTATGATGTTTATGATGCTTCCGTGGAGAACAAGATGCTGCACACATCGAGCGGCGGGCGGGATATTGTGTGGCTAAACAACCAGAAGATAATGTGCTTTGCACCACTTAGCAAGGAGATGCTGAATAAGACGATGCCGGAACCATCGAACATCGGAAATGGTGTTTCGATATGGCCCAAGCTGGACAACTTTGCAGATAAGCCGTTGTGGGAGTACTATTGTGACGGCAGTATTGCGATGGCGGTAGGGAAAAATGCCGTAGTTGTCCTCAAAGAAAAAGAAGTGGTTGCTTTGGATATTGAGTACGGTAAGGTGCTGTGGACCGGGTGGATACCACATGAGGCGGTTCCGTGGGGTCTTGCTCTGGACCGTGACGGGCGAGTAATAGTTTCCATCAAAGATGGACGAATTATGTGCTTTGGTCAAGAACCTTCTAAGCGGGTTTAGTTCACTTGTTTTAATTTTGACCCAAAATAAGAGGCGGATTTGTAATGGGACTATCACAGCGGTCTTATTTGACTGTTATTGTTCTGTTTTTTTTTGTCATTTGTTTTTTCGGCTGTAAAGCACCAGTGTCTGGTTCTGATGGAAAATATACGCGTCAAGGTGCTGATAGTATGATAAAAGCCAGCCGTGGTACGTTGGCGCCAGTATACGGGCCTTTGTCTGAACAGGTTGTCTCAAAATTTAACCTTGAGGAGAAAACAGGTATTGGAATCGACTTAGGTAGTGGACCGGGGACACTCATTATCGAATTATGCAAGCGCACACAACTGCATTGGGTCAATGCCGATATAAATCCGAATTTTTTTTCCCACTTTCACAAGCAAGCCGAAAAGAACGGTTTTGGGCACCGGGTAAGCGCCGTTTTTACCGATGCTCATGCCCTTGCCTTTCATGACGGCTATGCAGATATAATCGTTTCGAGAGGTTCGTTTCCCTTCTGGAAGAACAAAGAACAAGCATTCAGAGAGATTTATCGTGTTCTGAAACCATGTGGTGTTGCTTATATAGGGCGAGGTTTTTCCGAAAATCTGCCTGTTGAAACGGCAAAAAAGATACGAGCGAAACAAGGAAGGAAAATGAAGTATGATGTTGAAAAGACCTCCGACCAACTGCAAAAGATTATGGATGAACTTGGCATTAAAAAATATCGTATTTATATACCCAGGCCTGCCGGCAGTGAAAATGTGAATTATGGGATTTGGCTTGAGTTTCACAAGCTTTAAGAAGAGGCTGCAAAAGTTAAAGAATGTTGATTAAGTTGAGTAAATTAGCTGTGGTGATTTGCGTGTGGTTCTGTTTTCAGTTCCATACTGCAGAGGCATGCAAATATAATGTTCGCGATACGGGGTTCGTGGATTTGGGGACTGAGCCGTATTATCTCTACGGCTATGTCAGGGAAGATACTCCGGCAGAGATTCTTACCAGCTTCAAGGATATATCATACGCCGTCTTTATGGACACGAATGTCAGAGTCGAGATAATCAATATCGACGAGCAGAAGGGCCATCCGGCCATCAAGTATATTGATTTGAACCAGATAGAATCATTTCCCACGACAGTACTTGTTTCACCGGACGAGCAGTCACTTTATATTTGGGTAACAAAAGCCGACCAGCCTTTTAAGAGAAGCTTATTAACTGCACTCGAAGACATTGTTTCCTCGGTGAAACGTGATGAAATCATCCGGCAGATAAGTGAAGTATATGCGGTTGTATTGTTGTTCGAAGGTCTGGACGAGGAGGAAAATAAGAAAGCCCAAGAGGCAGCCCTTGAGGGTATTGAGGCGATAACACGACAAATGAAATTGCTGCCCAAGGCCATTGCTGAGCCACCGGTACTGGTTGAGGTAAGCCGAGGAATGTTTTCAGCGGAGAAGGTGCTGCTATGGAGCCTGGGTCTGGAGGCTGAGGACGTAAATGAGCCTTGCGCAGCGGTAATTTATGGAAGGGCTCGGTGGATTGGTCCTTTGATGAGAGGTGAACAGATAAGCGCAAATATAATTGCGAATATACTTTATGTCATCGGTGCCGACTGCGAATGCGGTCTTGACAGGAGCCTGATGCAGGGAACAATGCTGCCGGTGAGGTGGGGCGAGGAGATTCAGGCGAAAGCCTCCAAAGGTTTGGGCTTCGACCCTGAAAATCCTATGATAAAGATGGAAATAAATCGTATCCTTCGGATGGGAGCTTCATCCTATCCGGGTGTTCCGTTTGGGTACCAGGAACTTGTGGTTGATTTTGACGGCGATTCGAATTCGGAAACTAACGAGCCAGAGATTGATGTTGATGAAATTGCTTCGCCGGAATCGGGTGATGTTGAACCTTTGCAGAAGCCGCTGGTATCGCCGGAGGCTGATGGAGGTCTGGAGAGGCCATTATATATCATCGTGGGTGTGGCGATTTTAATTTTAGGAGTCGGCTTTTTTATTATCCTGAAAGCGGGGGTTAGAAAACAGTGAGCATTCTGAGTCTTATTTTTAAAGAAATTCGTCACCGAAGGGTCAATTTTTTGCTCGGTCTTTTGGCGGTGATGACAGCAGTAGCTTTATTTATATCGTTTTTTACAGCTGGCACGGCTTCGAATCGGGAAACGACCCGACTAATGCGGGATATGGGTTTTAATCTTCGCATCATACCCAAAAAGACGGATATGAATAAATTCTGGATGTCCGGTTTTTCCGAAGAGACGATGCCCGAGAATTACATAGATATTTTCGCTTCTCAGAAAGGTATTTCCTATAACCACCTTGTTGCGACGCTTCAAGGCAAGATAGAGTGGCGCGGTCTTGAAGTTCTCCTGACGGGTCTTGCGCCGGAGATATGTCCGCCGGGACGCGAAAAGCCTCCGATGGCGTTTGAGATTACAGAGGGTACAGCTTATGTCGGTTATGAGTTGGCCCGGAAGCTGGAACTGAAAAAAGAGGATTTAATAGATATTGAGGGAAAAAGTTTGACTGTTGCCGGAACCTTATCTGAAAGCGGCAACGCCGATGATATACGGATACAATGCCATCTTCGCGATGCCCAGGAGATACTGAAGCTTAACGGGCGGATAAACGAGATTAAAGCTATCGACTGCTTGTGTTTTGCGCCCACCGACGACCCTTTGTCTGTACTTAGAGAAGAGTTGGCTTCGGTTCTGCCGGAAGCGAAAACGATACAAATCAAAGCCATAGCCACCGCTCGCACCCAGCAGAGACAAATGGTGAAAAAGTATTTCGGTTTTATTATGCCATTTGTTGTTATTACCTGCGGGGCGTGGATTGGAGTGCTGGCGATGATGAACGTTCGTGACAGACAACAGGAAACAGGAATAATGAGGGCGTTGGGATACGGCTGGGGCAGAATTACACTATTGCTGCTTGGGAGGTCGGTAATAATCGGTCTGGTTGGTGCGGTTTTTGGTTTTGTTTTGGGAACGGGTTTAGCCCTGAAATTCGGGCCGGAAATATTCAAGGTAACAGCGGCAGCGATAAAAGCGGAATATTCTTTACTCTTATGGTCACTGATATCGGCACCGGTATTTGCTTGTATATGCAGTTTTATACCTACGGCATACGCTGTATCTCTCGATCCTGCGTTAAGCCTGAGGCAGGAGTAGATATGGTTGTTCTTGAAGACGTTACAAAAACTTATCGAACCGGCGGAGGCGATATAAACGCACTCGATAGAGTAGACATGCGTGTAGCAAAAGGTGAGTTTGTGGTTATCAACGGCCCCAGCGGAAGCGGGAAAACGACGCTGCTGATGACGGTCGCTGCGATGCTGCGGCCGAGCAGCGGAACGGTTTGCATAGGTGGAAAGAATGTATATGATATGAGTATACGTGCGAGGGCAAATTTCAGGGCGGAGAATATTGGTTTTGTTTTCCAGTTGTTTTACCTTGTGCCGTATTTGAATGTTGTCGAAAACATTGCACTTGCGAGCCAAGCGACCGGCAAAAGCAGCGTGACAGACGAATTGGAACGGTTAGTAAAACAATTTGGTCTTGAAGGACGGGCTTTTCACAAACCATCACAACTAAGCGCCGGTGAAAAACAGCGCACGGCGGTAGCCAGAGCGCTGCTCAATCGCCCACAGCTTATCCTGGCCGATGAGCCAACCGGTAATCTTGATGGGGAAAATGCAACAACAGTTCTGGGATATTTAGCTGACTTTCACCGCGAGGGAGGCACTGTTATTGTTGTTACACATGCAAGCGGACCAGAGGAGTTTGCAGACCGTATAATTTACCTTCGCGACGGGGGAGTTGATAATTCCAGCCGTAACCAGTAAGTATCTTTTAATCTTAAACTTTCGGTCTTTTATCAATAATCATTGAAAAAGTCCGGAGTTTATTATATTTATATTACAAAGTATGTACGTGTTGGAGATTAAAAACCTACAGGGAGAATATTATGTTTATAGTCCATGTTTTTGTTAATGTTAAGGCTGAACAGGTAGAGGCTTTCCGCTCAGCCACAGTTGAAAATGCACGTAACAGCATAAAAGAGCCGGGTATCGCCAGATTCGATGTTATTCAGCAACAGGACGAGCCAACACGGTTTGTTCTGGTGGAAGTCTATCGTACTTGCGATGACCCTGCATTACATAAGGAAACGGCGCATTATCAGAAATGGCGGGACACTGTCGCAGATATGATGGCAGAACCGCGTACGAGTATCAAATA
The DNA here is from genome assembly GCA_964539795.1 of uncultured Pirellulales bacterium. Taxonomy (GTDB): domain Bacteria; phylum Planctomycetota; class Phycisphaerae; order Sedimentisphaerales; family Anaerobacaceae; genus CAZTKW01. Next base: position 3,921 of record CAZIKS010000004.1, on the reverse strand, counting down.
CGGCAATGTTTTTCCCGATGAACAGGGTTGGGATTAGTTGCAGGATATTGCATTCAGAGAGGTAATATGAGGTTTGAATTTACAACTGCGGCGAGGATTATTTTTGGCGAAGGGACTGTCAGAGAAGTTGCACCATTAGCATCTAAGATGGGAGACAGGGCTTTTGTTGTTACAGGCAGTACTGCGGCACGGGCAGAGCAACTTCTTGAGGAGTTAAGTGAATATAAGATAAAATGTGCCACATTTAGCATCTCCGGTGAGCCGACGGCCGCTACAGCAAAGTCGGCGGTGAAACAGGCACGTGAGGCCGAAAGCAATCTGGTAATCAGCATTGGTGGTGGAAGTGCGCTAGATACTGGTAAAGTGGTTGCAGCGATGCTGACCAATAGTGGGCAATTAGAGGATTATCTGGAGGTTGTTGGCGATAGTAAGCCGTTAACTCAATGTCCCGTACCCAACATTGCGATTCCAACCACGGCGGGCACAGGCGCCGAGGTTACGCGCAACGCAGTGCTTGGATTACCTGAATATGGAGTGAAAGTGAGTATGCGTAGTAATTTGATGCTGCCTCGCCTTGCGGTTGTCGACCCTGTGTTAACTTATTCAATGCCACCGGCTGTTACGGCCAGCACCGGCCTTGATGCTCTGACGCAACTCATCGAAGCTTATGTTTCCAATAAGGCAAATGCACTGACCGACGGTATCTGCCGGGAGGGGCTAAGGCGAGCCGGGCGTTCTTTGCAACAAGCTTATGAGGACGGCAGCAACAGAGCTGCACGTGAAGATATGTCGATAGCAAGCCTGTTTGGTGGATTAGCTCTTGCTAATGCGAAATTAGGGGCAGTGCATGGTTTATCCGGGGCCTTGGGGGGTATGATTTCCGCCGGACACGGTGTTATATGTGGCGGGCTTTTGCCGCATGTTATGCAAGCGAATTTACAGGCGTTGCAAAAACGTGCAGCCGATTCAGCAGCTCTGGTTCGATATGATGAGGTTTCACGAGTTTTGACCGGGACAGTTTCGACACACGCAGTAGATGGACTCAGTTGGGTGCAGAAAGTCTGCAGGACATTAAAATTACCGTCTTTGGGTGAATTTGGACTGAAAGAAAAAGATTTTCATACAGTAATTGCCAAATGCCGGAAGTCAAGCAGTATGAAAGGCAATCCAATTGTCCTGACAGATGATGAATTAATGGAAATTCTGAGAAAAAGTCGATAAGCAAATATAGCAGCAAATACTTATGAGTTAAGAATACCTCCACTTTACTGAGCCAATCGCTTTTAGTAGAAGCCTTTTGGTCCCAATTCGGTCGTCCATTCTATTAGTATTGATTATCCTGACCGTCTGTCCTAGGCCAGCGGGACTGACTGGTGGCTGGTTTATTTTTTCGTTGCTTCCTTGGTTTTTGCATTGATTCTTAAGCCGTTTTTAAAAGTCAGGAATAACGTAAGATATTTTTCGCACAATTTTATTGGACGTGTAAAAAAGTCCTCAATCTGGTCGATGTTGGAGAAGTTTAAGAAACTTATTTATGGCCAGATTGGAGGACAAAACAATGTTAAAAGAAGAATCGACACAAAAAGAAAAATCCTTGAGCAAAGTTATCAAAATTGATGAGGCTCGCATAAAAAATCATCACGGTGAGATGGTTCGCAGCACGGTTGAGCAAACACTCAATGACATGCTCAACGCCGAAGCGGATCGGCTCTGTAACGCCCAGCGTTATGAACACACCGAAGCCAGAACCGACGGCCGGGCAGGTCATTACAAGCGTAAGCTGCACAGCAAGGCTGGAGAAGTTGAATTGAAGATTCCCAAGCTTCGCAGGGCCAAATTCGAGACCGCTATTATCGAGCGTTACAAACGCAGAGAATCGTCTGTCGAAGAAGCACTAATGGAGATGTACCTGGCGGGCGTATCGGTTCGCAGGGTAGAGGATATAACTGAGGCCTTGTGGGGAATGCGTGTAAGTGCAGGCACAGTCAGCGATCTCAATCAGAAGATGTACGAGCGGATAGACAAATGGCGTAACAAAAGAATCGAAGGGCTGTATCCGTATGTTTACCTTGACGGTATCAGCTTAAAACGCAGCTGGGGCGGCGAGGTCCGCAACGTCTCTGTGCTGGTAGCAATTGGTGTAGGCGCCGACGGTTTCCGTGACATATTGGGCATTGCTGAGGGCTATAAGGAAGATAAGGCCGGCTGGAGCAATTTCTTACGCTGGCTGAAGAGACGCGGCCTGAAGGGAAGCGAATTGTTTATATCGGACAAATGTATAGGGCTTATCGAATCGCTGGCAGAAGTATTTCCTGACGGCAAATGGCAGCGATGTATGGTGCATTTTTACCATAATGTGTTCAGTGTTGTTCCAAACGGCAAGATGAAAGAGGTTGCTGCTATGCTTAAGGCTATCCATGCCCAGGAAGATGCAAAGGAAGCTTTGAAGAAAGCCCGGGTTGTCGCAGACAAGCTTGATAAGATGAAGCTTTCAAAAGCAGCTTGCACTGTCCGTGATGGCATCGAGGAGACGCTTACGTATTATCAGTTTCCGCTTGAGCATCGTCGGCAGATCAGAACAAATAATCCGATGGAGCGGATCATGCGTGAGATTCGCCGCAGAAGCCGTGTTGTCGGCTGCTTCCCGGATGGTAACAGCGCCTTGATGTTAGCTGCTGCGAGATTGAGACACATCGCAGGCACCAGGTGGGGCACAAGGCGGTATATGAATATGGATCGGCTGAGAGAATTTAAACAGGAACAGGAGGCGGGGTTGGTGATGAGTGCCTGATGTTCCGATAAAGTTGAGCCCCCTTAAGGGGGCTATGGAAGGAAGATTAACAGTCAGACTATTGACCAGATAAGGACCTATGAAGAAAAGTGCGAAAGATTCTTGACACTACCAAGTCAGGATATAAACTGTCCTCTGTACGGAATTCAGGCAGGATAGCCCCCGGCTTTATAAAATCCACTCATAAGATAAAAACAGCGGCCATAAAAACACTTGATTTCTGATTATGGGGCGGGTATTATTCCAATCTGAACTATCTTTGAATGAAATGGTTCGTAAGGATTAAGAAGTAACCTGACAGAGCAGCAGGGATGATATGCCGTGCATAGATTAGAAGATTTATATGGGCTTTCCAAATTGCTGTGGAAGATTTATATATTGGAAGCGTGCGAAACGATATTATAAGTGGAGAACCCGATCTGGGTTATATCTGGAGAGAATCGGGCATCTGTGAAAAGTAAATAAATGTTATTGAATAGTTCGGACTGTTGGTAGAAATGCAAGTTTCATATTGGAGCCAGCCTGAATGGGCAACGTTGTATTCGGGCGAAAACTTTTTAGTGTATTCGAAAGCTGATATAACCTTTTATATGAAGACCGAGAGTTTCTGCTGCTTGTAATGAGACAGCATAGTAAACTGTTGTGGTGGCCAACAATATGAGTATCTGCTGTTCTTAGCATAGGCAAACCAATGGAACTTGGTTTTGGAACTGTTGGAAGCTTTGCTGGAAGATAAGCAAGCCAATCGCTTGTTTTTGCTAACTCACAACAATGATGGGTCATTGTAGGGTTGTGAACGTTTTTTGTTTTATATACTTGTAGCCAAAACGTTCGAGTGCAACCCACAGGGACGGAGTCTGAATTTCGTCTGCCCCCCAGAAAATTGGTATAGTTCTCGTGAGAGTATAATCGATTAATTTGGCATTTTATTTAAGCCAAAGAAAGGAGGTTGTACCTGTGAAAAGGCGTTACGGTGGCTAATGGATCATAACTAAGCTTAGGCAAGCAGATCTGCTCATTGGACAGGGCAAAAAGGTTCCGGAGGTTTGTAAAGACTTTCATAGTACTCAGCTAACCTAGTGCTCTGTCGCACATAATGTGATGCCGTATAGGCTTTTCTGTCAATATAT
>CAZIKS010000003.1:20072-46909 GCA_964539795.1 uncultured Pirellulales bacterium | reverse complement strand
TGGAAGCCTGTCCCGGAGGGGTGGGGCCGCCGCCGGTCCATTCGCCAATCGGCTGAGTCGAAACTACGAAACTATCTATGTAACGTTCCTGCAGTTGTGGAGAACCACCGCCGCCATCCCAGTAATTTTCAAGGAATACAGCATTTATAGCGTAATCTGTGTAAGAAGTTACAAAATCAAGATTATCACGTCTTGCATCAAGGGCACCATCTATCCAGAATTCTGTTATACCGTTAGACTGTCCGGGGTCGTTGAGTTTAACATGGTGTTCTATATAATGCCAGATGTCATCATTGTCGGAATCAAAGATTGGTGTAGTACCAGCCTGGCTGCCAAGCCATTCAAAATTGGCATAGTCGTTATAGCCTATACATACCACCTGGCTGCTTGCATCAACGCAGCTTACAGGGTCAACGGCAAGGGTGTATGTGCCGCCGTTCCAGTGATGGGCTATCATTGCCTGCGACCAGTCCGAAGCTGCTATAACAGTCGCCCTTGACAGCTTCAGAGGATTGCCCTGCCAGCCGTCCTCCATCTTCATATAGAACCTGTAATAAACGTCCGGGAAGTCCTCGGTATTCCGGATGCCCTTGTCCATATAACTGCTCGGATTTCTGCCGAATCCAAGTTTAAGGCCGCCTGCACCCGCTTCAGCGGTTTGCCAGATTACCCTCATACCCCTGGAATTATCGACTCCGATGCCGTCAACAACCACAAAATCGCCGCTGTCATCGTCGTATTCGAAGTACCTGCCCGTTCCTACCATCGGGTCGGTGCTTTCAAAGTCATCACAGAATATCCAGTCCGGATGCAGGCTCTGCCAGTTGTCACACTCGTATGTAGGCGCAGCCGCTGTTGTAAAACTCCAGACGTTACCTGTTGTTGTGCCGCCGGTATTAATCTCGTCTATACGCCAGTAATAGGTCGTGTTATTGGCCATCGTTCCGGGATCAAAAGTTGTTGCCGTCTGGTTGCCCTGGAAGGCGCCGGGACTGGAACTACCGAAGTAAACATCACTTGAGGTCGAGTTTGTGCCTGCCGTCCAGCTCAAATCAGCAGCAATGCTCACATCGGTGGCGCTGTCGGCCGGACTCGGATTAGTCGCCTGGCCCGGAGGAGTCGGGGCGGCTTCGGTTGTGAAACTCCAGACTGCTCCCGTGGTTGTGCCGGCGGTATTAATCTCATCGATACGCCAGTAGTAGGTTACATCGTAGCTGAGCGTGCCTGGGTCAAAAGTAGTGGCCGTCTGGTTACCCTGGAAGGCGCCCGGACTGGAAGTGCCGAAGTAAACGTCTCGCGATGTGGCATCGGCACCTGCCGTCCAGCTCAAATCTGCATCAATGCTCACATCTGTTGCACTGTCAGCAGGACTCGGACTGCTCGCCTGTCCCGGAAGGCTTGGACCGCCGCCACGCGGACTTTCGGCAGGGCCGTCACCTGTCGGTGTGTAGCCTGCATTAGTAGTTAAAACTATCTTATCAAAAACAAAGCCATCCTCACGCATCCACGCATTAACAGTATGAACACCTGTAGATGCTACATCAAATGTCGCATCGGGACCATCCATAGTTGCCTTAGACCAGGTATATGAGGTTGAGAAAGTACTGATCCTGTCGCATGTACTTATCTCTGCCCCGTCAAGACCGGCATGGATCGAGTCGTCGCTGCCGCTGGCACCGTAGCCACGTATCCATACATAGTGTGTCCCTGTCTTGACAAAGTCCACTTGGAAGTCCAGACGCGGGCTGTTGGCTGCATAGCCGGTATTCTGATTAGTACCGTCGTTGGGTGTTGTGTTCATTGCAGCACTGCCGGTATAACCCGTCGGGGTCGTCACAGAAATCCAGTCGTGAGTGCCCTGCTGAGTGTAGACATCATAGTTTTCAGCTTCCATCGATACGATACCATCAGCGCCGCCATCCTGCAGGAATGCAGGTGGGGCCGTGCCTGTTGTAAAGCTCCAGACATTGCCGGTTGTCGTACCCTGTGCATTGACCTCATCAATACGCCAGTAGTAAGTTGTGCTTTCGTCCATAGTTCCGGGGTCATACGTCGTTGCCGTCTGATTGCCCTGGAACGTGCCGGGACTGGATGTGCCAAAATACACATCGTGAGACGTGGTATTAGAGCCTGCCGTCCAGCTAAGGTCGGCGGTTATACTCACATCCGTGGCGCTATTAGCCGGGCTCGGATTACTTGCCTGTCCCGGCGGCGGCGGCGCCGCCTCGGTTGTAAAGTTCCATACATTACCGGCTGTTGTACCCTGTGCATTAATCTCGTCGATACGCCAGTAGTAGGTCGTACTATAGCTCATTGTTCCGGGGTCATAGGTCGTTGCCGTTTGATTGCCCTGAAACTCACCTGCGTCAGGGGTCGAATCCGTGCCGAAGTAAACATCGCTTGAAGTCGAACCGGTGCCTGCCGTCCAGCTAAGGTCGGCATCTATGCTTATATCGGTGGCACTGTTAGCCGGGCTTGGATTGCTTGCCTGTCCCGGCGGCTGAGGTGCGCCTTCGGTTGTGAAACTCCAGACCGCTCCGGTGGTAGTACCCTCGGCGTTTATTTCATCGATACGCCAGTAGTAGGTCGTACTGTTGGCCATTGTACCGGGGTCATAGGTCGTTGCCGTCTGGTTGCCCTGGAACTCGCCTGAATCCGGTGTTGAATCCGTACCGAAGTACACATCGCTGGAGGTCGAACCTGAACCTGAACTCCAGCTCAAATCGGCATCGACGCTTACGCTTGTAGCGCCATTACTCGGACTTGGGTTGCTCGCCTGTCCCGGCGGCTGTGGGCCTGTACCTGCATACATACCCATACCTGTTGCCGGTGAGCCGCCCTGCAAATGAAAGTCGTCATTGGCTGCATCGACAAACAACGGGTCCGATTCAATTGAATTGGTGTCATAACCGTACGTGGACTGCCATTCCGAAAGCGTGTACACATCTCCGAGCACGCCGTAACTGCCGCCGTTTACTGCTCCCATATTAAACTGGCAGGCTACACTCGGGTTGTAATAGCAATTATTGCCAAAAAACAGTTCAGGCTCGATTTTATTGAACATTTCATCGGTCATATAAGTGCCCACTGTAATTATGCCGCTGAAAACATTATAAGAGCCGTTATCGTAAACAATATTATTTTTGAACTGGATATTTTTGGGGTCATCGGGGAATTCTTCGTTAACCCAGTCATCGGTAGGGTCCAGGAACATACCTTTGGTATTATAGTGGGTGTTATACTCGAAAGTCTGGTTGATTTGATGTGTAACTCCACCGCCGTCCTTACTATGTATATTGCCTCCGCCGTCGATAAGGTTATGGTGGAAATGGGTATTGCCCGTTCCTGTTTGGAAAGCCCAGAATTTGTGATTTCGGAAACTACAGTTATAGACATGGAAATATCTGTCGTTTTCTCTTGAAGCGTGCTTGCATTTCAGCCCGCCTCCGGATTTGGGGTCCGACAAAGGCAGCGACTGATAGAACACACAATCATGAAATATCCAGTCTCCGCCGCTTGTCCCGCCAAATATTACGGCATTGCAGCTGTTCTGCGTCGCCTGTCCGCCGGTATCAGCACAGGTGCGGTCGTAATTATCATTGAAAACACAGTCATATACTTCCACATCGGTCGCGCCCAAAATTTCCATTCCCGCAATGTTATTGTTGTCAACGCCGTCAGTATCGTGGATATGAACGTCGTGGACTTTAACTGCGGTGTCTTCTCCAATACGGATTCCGCGGCCATAACAATTTTTTACTTCAACTCCTTCGATTTCCCAGTAACTCGATTGAAACACATGGATTCCATAATTCGAACCCCCCCCGTCTATTACAGGGCTGTGACCGGGATAGGCCGCAATACGAAACCAGCTCCCGCTGCTCCCATGATAGGTTCTAAACCTGGCTATACATCCATCGTATCCGCCGCCGGCATCGATTTCGGTATTGTGGGTTCCGTTCATAAGATAAATAGTTTCTCCCGGCTGAAGCCGCACCCATCCCGGCGGCCGGTCACCAGATGAGTAATAGTACTGAATATTTGCAAACGTCTCCCACGGATTGCCTAAGCTGCCGTCGCCGCTGCTGTCGCTGCCGTTTACCGGGTCGATATAATAATCGGTCGCAAACACCGGCGAAATACCAAGCACCAAAACAAAAGCCATTAAAAAAAATAGTTTTCTAAACATGACAAGTCCTCCTTAAAAGTGTTAATGATTTGAATTTCTCCATTCACTCATCGTTTAGCTCCACTGCTCAACGATTATTTCGCTAATCTACAAAACGCACAAACTCATTGCTGCAACAAAGTTACAGCACATATTATCTTGTACAGGAAGTTTCGAGGATACTCCTCCGAAATTTCGCACATTCGTATTGTAAGCTATATACGCCCCCCCTCGACCTTTGTCAAGTCTTTTTATTTTTCTCACCCTTTTTTTTCAACTCCGCCAGGTGCCTACACATCATTTTGCTCCCTGCGCTGCAGGGCGGTTTGCTCAACTGCTCTGACCTCACCCGCGTGCTGGGGGAGCACTTAAGCCGTGTTCCGTACGTCCTCCATGTCATCATATATCCAGCCATCTTTCCCATTACATATTTATAATAACAATGCCAAGCCATTTGGTCAGAGTTCTTCACTTTGCAAATCAAGGAAAAAGGAGGGAAAATATTTGCCATTTCAATCTCTATTGGATACAATATTGATGCTGCGGAAAAAGCTTAAAATCCGGCGGTCCGGCGATTATTGAGGGACGGTAATATTTTTTAGGAGCGATGTTTTGATAATACCGTGGCGAGTTGATGTTCCACAGGAATGTTGGCCTGTTTCCAATTGGTTAATAGTCATAGGGATAATTGCGGCCTTTGTCTTTCAGACCAATAGTATCATTGAACAGGAAGCTAAACTACCGGAAAAGCTTAAGGAGTTCGAAAATCACTCGGCCGTAGAGGTAGCTAAAGAGCTGGGAGTTGATGAGCGGCAGCTTAAAGAGATTCAACAGTCGGTTGATAAGACCTATGACAAAGTCGAAAATACTTTGCCGCAGAAGGATTTTTTCGAAAGCTTCAAAGACCAGCTCGTCAAACAGCAAATACTCTGGGATTACTTTGTTTTGGCCGAAATTAGGCCTTTTATTTTGGACGGCTGTAAAATAAAAGGTTGATTCGGGCATATCTGGCTGCACGGAGGCCTTCTTCATTTTTTAGGTAATATGCTTTTTCTCTGGATATTTGGTAATGCCGTATGTGCCAAGATTGGTAATCTGGCTTATGTGCCGATTTATATTATCCTTGGCATATTGGCCGGTATTGCACATTTGGTTTTCCATGGGGGGCCCGTTATAGGGGCAAGCGGTGCTATTATGGGCGTTGTCGGGATGTACCTTGTCTTCTTTTTTGAAAATGACATAACCTGCTATTTCGTATGGATTTACTTTTTCCGGCCGATTGTCCGGCCGTTTACTCTTAGCAGCTTCTGGATGATTTTATTTTGGCTTGCATTTGATATATTTGGAGCGGCAAGGGGAGGAGGAGCCGTAGCTTATTTTGCTCATCTTGGAGGTTTCGCCGCCGGTTTTGGCCTGGCCTTCTTTATGTTGAAAATGAATTGGGTTGTAATGGAGAGGTACGAGAAATCGCTGTTGCAAATGTGGGCACAGAGAAAACAGCCGCCTCCGGACTTATATGGCTCTGACCCTAAAATGTTCCCCTGCGATTTGGAAACTCAAAAACCGCAGCCTCCTCCAATTGTCCCGATGCTGAATTTGGACACCAAAACCGTTGATGTTGAAAAGAAGCTGCCTGAATTAGACCAATCTAAGGAACGGCTGATTCGGTTTATGTGTCCTTGCGGAAAAAAGGTTAAAGCGCCGGTGAGATATGCCGGCAAACTGGCTAAATGTCCAAGGTGCAAAAAACGTGTCAAAATTCCGCAAATATGATGATACGTTTGGCAATCGTTAAAATAATGCGGTGATATTGACACATAGTGTGGCTTAGTGAGTTTTTATTTTATGTTCTGTAAACATTTATCTGGAAGCCATATAAGCAGAAATTAGGTAATAAGATGTCAGGATTAAGGTTTGCAATTGAGTTTTTATTTTATGTTCTGTCCTGCTTGATTGCCGTAGTTTCGTTTGTGTATATTAATTATGTTTTTGCCAGAAAATCGTTTGATAGCATTATCAATATATTACTATCTTATATTTCTTATTTTTTAATACTCCTTTTGTTGTTTTTTCTGCCTCGTATCTACATTGGCATTATCGCTCTATTTCCATCTTCAGCTTGGGCGTGTGATGATGCAGCTATAAGTTCAGTGTTCTGGGTATTTCTTGTGCTGCCTTGCTTTGTAATTTTTAATATCACTCTTTTTGTCATTTTAATAGTAAAGATTTTAGAACCTAAAAAAGATAAGAAACCAAAATACGAGCAAAATCAATAAGTAAACCGGCAATCGTTAAAATGCTGCGGTGAAATTGATAAGGAGATAAAGATGAAAGAATCAAATAAGCGAGTTTGGATTGCAAGACTACTTGCATTAGTCATTATGTCATTGTTAGTTTCTTTTGTCTCTCATTCCGCAGCTAAAAGAATGACACGATTTGAGAATAGGATTACAATAGGAGTCAACGGTGATATTGGTGACATCGTAGCTTCAGTGGAAGCGCTTGGCAGAAAGGATATAGATATAATAACCAAAAATCAACTGGTGTTGGGCGAAGGGAAATTCTCAAAGCTTTTTCTTGGTATGTTTATTATATTTGGCGTATTCTTGTCAATTTATCACGCCATATATGGTTTTTTATTGGCTCTGATGCCTATTAAGAGAGAAAATAAGACAACTGATAGCTATAAAATAGAGCAATGAGCGATATTAGGATTTGCGCTGCTCGCCAATCCATAAAATAGTGCGGTGAGCATTAAGGGGAAGCTATGAGCGAAACAGAAAACAATACACAAGAGGCAAAACCGAAAACTTATAAAGCATCAATATGGGTTGCTATAACAGTTTTTAGTGTCTGTATTGCTATTAGTCTTTGTGTTGCTTTCCAAATATTTTCCTTCAAACATTTCCTCATTTTTGGGGCAATATTTCTTCCTGTTATGTTCTTTGGCAGACTCTTAGTTGGAATTATTCTTAGTTTCAGGAGAGCGCGAAAATATACGTCAAAAAACAAAAACAATAAGTAAATCGGGAAAGTCCGCCGAAGCAACTTTGCATTCACCTAATTTCGCTGTTGTTGCCTTCAGTTCGGGCTATTCTTATTTTCTCCGGTGCTGCGCACCTGCGAAACACTGTATGACCCTCATTGCGGCCTCCGGCAACAACAGCTATTTATTCTTCCTTCGTAATACTACGGTGCGTAAGCCCGTAGATGGAAGTACCCGACGAAGTCGGGCGGGCTTAGCCCGTCCCGGAAAATGCCACGTCCGTAAGGGCGTGGAAATTTACTTTGTCAACCCCATTTTTTCCTTTTTAATTTTCCTTTTCCCTTTTTACCTCCAATATACTCTCTGTTCTGAGCAAGCCCATTTTGAGCGGGGAATTTTGTTCACATGGAGTGAAGCCCAGAGCCGGGAACGGAAAAACACACAAAAAGCGAAGCGCAGAGCCGGGAACGGAAAAAAATACATCTATTTTGCTTGTTATCAGCTGCTTTATGATTTTTTTGCAGAGCCGACTCGAGGATTGCTCTTTTAGGAATCTCGGTATAAAATCATTCTGCTTTTTCAGAAATTCAAAGGTCAAAATTATGGGTAAATCTGGAGCAACCGAATGTAATCCTCCTGAGAATAACCAGAGTAATAGAGATGAGAAAGCGAAATCAAGTTTCATCCGCTTGATAGGCTTTACAGTGGCCCTTGTTCTCGCTGTGGCCGCCTATATTCTCATTCCCCCCGAATCATTAGACAAAAGCGGCCAGATAATCGGAGGACTTTCACATACCGGCCGAGTTGTGGTTGCGATTGCCGTGTTAATAGCAACATTGTGGGTAACCGAAGCTCTTCCAATAGCCGTTACCGCATTGTTGCCGATTGTTTTGTTCCCCTTGTTTACCGCTGGCGAAATCACGGTCAAATCTGCTGCCGAACCTTACGCACACGAGTTGATTTTCCTGTTTATGGGCGGTTTTATGATATCCCTGGCTATGCAGAAATGGGGTTTACACCGCCGCTTAGCCCTGCACACAATACTCATAATCGGAACCAGTCCGACCCTGCTTGTTGGGGGATTAATGGTTTCCTGCGCATTCATTAGTATGTGGGTTTCAAATACCGCTACGGTTGTTATGATGCTGCCGATAGCTATGAGTGTGGTTGAACTGGTCAGAAGAGAATTGCGTGAGGCTAATGACCCGGACCTTCCATCGAATGGCGAGCCTTTCAACTTTGCAATTTGTTTGATGCTCGGCATTGCTTATGCCGCTTCAATCGGCGGCGTCGGTACACTTATCGGCACACCGCCAAATGCCCTGATGGCTGCCTTCCTCAAGGAAAACTATCAAATCGAAATTTCCTTCGTCAAATGGATGGCCTTTAGTGTACCGCTCGTGGTTGTGTTTTTGCCCATTGCATGGTTGTTATTGACAAAAGTGGTTTTCCCTGTTCGCATTCGAAGAATTCCCGGAGGACGGGAACTCATTCTCAAAGAGCTAAAATCTCAGGGGCCGCTTTCGCGCGGCGAATTGATGGTGCTGATAGTTTTTATTATCACGGCGGTAATGTGGATGACGCGTCCCTTGCTTGCAAGATTGCAACTGCCTGGCGGAGTGCGGCCGTTAGCAGGCCTCAGCGACCCGGGTATCGCTATTGGCTCAGCTATTGTATTGTTCTGCCTGCCGGTTGATTTCAAACGCGGCCTGTTTGTTTTGACTTGGAAGCAGGCCCGCAAACTTCCGTGGGGTGTGCTTATTTTGTTTGGTGGAGGCCTCAGCCTGGCCGCTGCAATCAAAACAAGCGGCGTGGCGGAGTTTATCGGCCGGGGCGTGAGCGGTTTTCAGAACCTCTCATTACCGGTTATGATATTGTTGGTCAGTACTACATCTGTTTCTATCAGCCAGTTGACCAGTAATATTTCCTGTACTGCAACTCTTCTTCCCATATTTGCCGCAGTTGCGGATGGTTTCAGTTTCAACCCCTTATTATTGGTAATCCCAACGACCATTGCTGCCAGCCTTGCCTTTATGCTGCCCGTTTCCACTCCGCCCAACGCAATTGTCTTTGCATCAGGTGAGGTTACCATACCTCAAATGTGCAAAGCCGGGCTTTGGTTAAACATCGTTGGCATTGCTCTGGTCATGCTGTTGATGTATCTGGTCATTATTCCGGTGCTGGGATGAAGCCTTCTTCCATTAATAATTTTGTCTCTTCTCTGGCTTTACTTATAATTGACTCAGCCGTTTTATAAAGTTCTTCTCTCGTCATAACTTTTTCGGCTATGCCCTGTTCGATTGCTTTGCTTCCAACTGCCGCCGCTTCTCTCGGGAATACCTCCCATTCATCCATAGTAGGGATTATGTAATCTTCATTTAAACCCTTGTCTTCAGCCGTCTTTGCCAGTTCTCTTGCCGCTTCTATACACATCTCCTCCGTGATTGTTTTAGCTCTCACGTCGAGAGTTCCTCTGAATATCCCCGGAAATCCAAGGGAGTTATTTACCTGATTAGGAAAATCGCTGCGCCCCGTTGCCACAACCCTTGCCCCGGCTTTTTTAGCTTCCCAAGGCCATATCTCAGGAACAGGGTTGGCACATACAAAGACAATCGAGTCTTTTGCCATTCCTGATATCCATTCCTTTTTGACGGTGTCCGGCCCGGGCTTTGAAAGTGCAATAAACACATCCGCGTCCTTAAGGCCGTCCCAGATTGGCTCATCGAATTCATATTCATTGGTGATTTGGCAGATATTCCATTTCTCTTTCAAAGATGGATTATCCTTGATGTCGGTCCTTTTCTTATGAAGAGGGCCTTTGCTGTCATACATAATACACTTCTTTGGGTTGGCTCCAGCCTTGAAAATAATATCTGAAATCCTTATGTTAGATGCGCCGGCTCCCATAAACACAATCTTCACATTCTCAATATTTTTCTCGACGACTTTCAAAGCGTTGATAAGACCCGCAAGGGTAACAGCGGCTGTCCCCTGCTGGTCGTCGTGCCATACGGGTATCGGGCACTCTTTTCTCAATGTATCGAGTATGTAAAAGCACTTCGGTTGTGAAATATCTTCAAGATTAATCCCTCCGAAGGAAGGGTGTAATAACATAACGGTTTCTATAAACTTATCGGCATCTTTTGTATCGAGGCATATTGGAAAGGCGTCGACACCGCCGAGATATTTATAGATTAGGGCTTTTCCTTCCATAACCGGAAGTGCCGCCTTTGGCCCGATATCGCCAAGACCCAATACCCTCGTACCATCGGTGATAACGGCAACCGTGTTCCATTTACAGGTTAACTCGTAAACCATTTCAGGATTTTTTACGATATCCATGCATGGTGCCGATACACCGGGGGTATACCATATATCAAAATCATGTATGTCTTTTACACGGCACTTGGGAATAACAGCTATTTTACCCCTGTAAAATGAATGAAGATTCGAAGCGATTTCCGAAGGTTTTTTTGCGTTTGCTAAAAGTTCTTCTTCGCTGTGTCCCATAACTTAAGGCTCCTTTAAATAATTTTTACGACATCATAACTACTGCGGTACATCAATCATTCTGACAAGAACAGCCTCAAAAGTCTGCTCTAAAACGGTATTAGATTTAATTACATCACCTGTCTGAATACCTGATATGAAAAACAATGACAATTCTTATTTGTTTACAATTCAATTTTACAGGTCAATATAGTTGGTACCATACGGCTGGCGTTGTTCCCTGCTTAACATTTGGTTGGCCTGGTCATCCTTAATAAATTTTTCTTTCTTTGGGTCCCAGTACAGTTTTCTTGGTAACTTCATCGCAATATGGCTAAGCAGACAGGCGCTGCACGAGCGGTGAGCTACCTCAACGGGCGCGACCGTCTGCCGTCGGCTGCGAATACATTCCAGCCAGTTTAGATGCTGCTCCGGACTTTCATAAAGATGAATCTCGTCTGCACCGATTTTTGATTCCAGCAGTCTCGGGTCGCTGGCATCCAAAACCTTCTTTTTCTTTTGCTTAGCCACCGGGTCACTGGCTGTTACCGCCGCATTGCCCCGAGATACAAAAATCCAGCCTTCCGAGCCTTCGAAACGTACCCCATTTGGAAAATCGCTGCTGATGTCCATAGTAACACCGCTGGCATATTTGCTGTGCACCCTGAAATCTCCGTGTACGTTCCACAATCCTGACTTTGGAAATTGGGCCTCGGCCTCAACTTCGACCGGCCCTGTAAATTCACTGCCCATCCCCCAGTGGGCTGTGTCGATATGGTGTGCGCCCCAGCCGGTAATCATACCGGCACCGAATTGTTCGCACCGAAGCCAACCCGGTCGCGAATAGTCCTTTTGAGGATGTACCCTCTTTTCGGTGTAATATACATTTGGTGTTGAGCCAAGCCACATATCATAGTTAAGGTTTGCAGGTACCGGCATTTCCGCTTCTTCTTCACCCGCTGGGTCAGCCCCGAGACCAACTTTTACGTGTTTTATTTCTCCAATCCTGCCGTTACGCACGAGTTCGCATACTCGCTGGTACTGCGGCCACGGATTTAACGACCGCTGCTGACTGCCGACCTGAAAGACCCGGCCGCTGCGATGAACCACATCGCTCATCAGCCGACCTTCGGCAATCGTCAATGATGCCGGTTTTTGTAGATAAATATCTTTTCCCGCAAGGGCCGCCTCTATCGCCGGCTGCGCATGCCAGTGGTCGGGTGTGGAAATAATAACTGCATCGATGCTTTTATCCTGCAGCAGTTCCTTATAGTCCCGGTAGATTTTTACATCGATATAGTTTTTCTTTCCGCTTCTTTGGTCATAGTATTCTTCAATCCACTTTTTGCCGTCGGTTGCGCGTTTCTTGTCCACATCGGCAACGGCCGTAACGCGGCACATATCGTGCTTTATTGTTTCCGGCAGGTCGTGCTCTTTGGCGATGCGTCCAAAACCAATCTGGCCGATATTAATCTTGTCATTAGGTTTGCTTTTCCCAAATACCAGTGACGGCACGATAACAGGAAAACCCAGGATACCCGCCGCCGTTACTGCCGAAGTCTTGATAAATTCCCTTCTTTTCATAGCTGCTACCCTCTCGTTATTTATTTTTTTAAAGTTATTGCAGGCCTGCGAGCGTAATTTTGCCATAGCGTCTCGGCTGTTTCTGGATTCATTTTACCGTCATAAACAATCATACGGTATCTAAGCTCATACCTTTTTTCAGGCTGCAGGTTCCAGCCCTTCAGACGTATCGGGCAAAATTCAAAAAACATATACCCTTTTCCCTCAGCCGCATCCAGTGGCCACACGCGCATTGGTTCTGGGTGCTCTCGATTGGCAAAGTGACTGAGAAAAACAATCCCCGAATACTCCCCGGCCCCCGTTGCTCCGTTAACGTCGCACCATCTGGCGCGTGTGCCGTCGGCGTCTTTTCGACTCTTGCCTTCGGATGTCAAAACCGAACAATTGTCCCTCATCCACTTCTCTGTGGCCCGAAAACCGATGCCTCCCCCGTAGCGATAATTCGTAAACTCAATGGCACTGTCTAATGCGTTGCGTAATATAGTGGTAAAATCAATCACCCAGACAGGTTTGTTGTCTATCCGGCAAACAAATGTGCGTATATCCCACACTT
This sequence comes from uncultured Pirellulales bacterium, assembly GCA_964539795.1. GTDB lineage: Bacteria > Planctomycetota > Phycisphaerae > Sedimentisphaerales > Anaerobacaceae > CAZTKW01. The sequence goes on along the minus strand of CAZIKS010000003.1, from coordinate 34,129 downwards.
CATTTATGGCCGTTTTTTCTTTCCCTTTGGGCTTTAACACCACATGCTCCTGTCTGACCTTAAAACCGCCATAGACAGGCCCCGAAACCGTTGACAGCACGCCGGCAAAACGCACGGTTCCCTGTCCCTCGCCCAGGTTCCAGAAGTCAACCTCCTCGCCTTCGACCTTTGTTCTGGTCCAGGGATTCCAGATACCGTAATGATGATAATGGTCGGCCGGTTGAATCTGAGTCAAAACCTTACCTGCCGGCGACCAGACCGGATGAATAAAGCCGCTTCTGCGAAACAAAGGGTCCACGCCCTCCGGCACTTTGTGCATCGCGCTATAATAGCGGAGGATGTTTTTATCGTTGTAGCTCAAAGTAATAGCCTCGGTGTCTGTAACAGCCGTTATTGGGACCTCTTGTTTTTTTCTCTCTTCGAAGACAATTTCAAAGTTCACTGTTTCGTTCGGCTTGATTATTCTATCCGGAATAAACCATAATTTGCCCCTGTCACCTTCTTCCATCTGGCAGGCTATGGGGATTTTCTCATCTTCATTTAATCTATATAGTGCTATCTCCTTTGAGCCCCTGTGTACATTAATCCCCTCAATATCCAGCGACAAAGGCATTGGCAGAAGCTCTGTGTTGCCGGCTTCCAGTACAAAGCGCTCATAATATTGTCGGGCCGGACTGCATGAACTGCCGAAAAAAATCAAAAGCAATATAAAAACGAATTGTCTTGTTTTCATCGTGTCATCCTTTATTTAATTCAATTGTCCTGCTCTTTCTCAATTGACAGCGTGGCGTGTAAAAATATATACGAACACCGGATTATATGAGCACAATATCATTTAATACTTGAAAAGTCAATAAGTTGTCCTAATCTTTACTCAACAGATAAGGCAGGTTAGCAAAGGGTTAAGACAAGTACGAAATTTTGATGAGAATCGTATATCGCTCCCGTATGCGCAACTGGTTCTTTATATGGCGGATATGAGTTCATAAAATGCCGGTTGGATTTAATTAAAAAAACCTTTTTATTAACTAATTTTTGAAAGGAAATTATTATGCGTTGTAGTATGTTAGTGCTGGTGCTGTCTGTTGCAGTATCAAGCGGCTTGGTCCGGGCAGATGAAATAGTTTTTAAAAATGGAGACAGGCTTACCGGTAAGCTCGAAAACGCTGTTGATGGCAAACTGGTTTTTAACTCCGATATTGCCGGTACGCTGACGGTAGAAATCTCGAATGTCGAAACATTCAGTACCGACGCCCCTGCAAAAGTGCATTTGAGCGACGGCACAGTCTTAAATCAGCAGATAATAAAAGCCTCTCAGGGCAAAATTGGCATTGAAGCCGGACCCGCTCTGAAGGCCCAGCTGTTTGATGTGACGGCCGTTTCTTCAATCAATCCACCCCCAAAGCCCAAAGAAAAGTGGACGGGAAGCATATCTGCCGGCCTTACTTCCACTCACGGCAACACGCAGACCGAAGCTGTAAATGCAAGTGTCAACCTCAGCAAACGGACTGAAAAGGACAGGACTCAGCTTAGTGCCGATTATGCCAAAGGCAAGCAGACCGACCCCGACACTAAAGTAGAGACAACTACAGAAGACTGGTGGCGTTCAAGAGCAAAGTACGACTACTTCTTTACGAAAAAGTTCTACGGTTATCTCGATGGCCGTTACGAGAAGGACAGCATAGCTCAGCTTGACCGAAGGATGATTATTGGTGCCGGCGGCGGTTATCAGTGGATTGAGTCCGATGATATGAATTTTGCCACCGAGCTTGGTTTGGCTTCTCTCTACGAGAAATTTGATAACCAGACCGAAAGTAACACTGAGCTGTCGGCGCAGCTTGGCTATCATTTCGATAAGAAACTGGTTGATAATATCAGATTTATAAACGACCTTACTTACTACCCCAGCACAGAGAAGGTTTCGGATTACTTTCTGACAACTACAGCCGAAGTTCGGGCCGGCATTAGCGAAAATATGTTCACGAATTTCAAAGTCATCTTCGATTATGACTCTACTCCTGCTCAGGGCTCGGGAAAAACCGATACCAAATACCTCCTCGGTGTCGGCTGGAACTTCTAAAAAATTCCGTCTCGCTGAAAAATTACTTCAGAGATTATGAACCCGCTCTCAGCGTAAGGAATATAGCTTTAATTTATTTGGTGTTTGAATCAACAACCTGTCAGAATGAAGCTATATCCCGCTTGAGTTGCCGCTTTGGGCTGTCTTCTCACGAAGGTGGGAATTCATCCTGACAGGCCAACTCTGAATACAAATAAATCCTTGTAGCTTTGTCTTAAAATGCTATAGTATCTCCCTATGAAAAAGTCTCTATCCCATCTGCCGGAACTAAAGGCCGAAGAACTGGAACTTATCGCCTTCAAAATCCGCTCACTTTGCGACGATGTACATATGGTGGTTCTGTTCGGCTCCTACGCCCGCGGCGACTGGAAGGATGGCCCGCACTCTCAGGGCAGGGGTCGCCTCATTATCCATAAAAGAAGCGATTACGACATCCTCGTTCTTGTCGCTAATGAATATACCGCCCGCGATATCACCCTTTGGGACAAGGTCAAAGAGAAACTGGCCCAATGTAATCTAAGTACCCACGTTCGCATAATCGCCCGCGATGTCGATTTCGTCAACTACAAACTAAGGCAGGGCCAGTACTTCTTCACAGAGATATGCGAACAAGGAATCATCCTGTACGATAGCGGCCGCTTCAAACTTAGAGAAAAGAAAGAACTCGACCCAGCCGAAGCAAAACAAATCGCTCAAGCTAATTTCGACGAACCATTCACAAGCGCAAAAGAATTTTACGGTTATTACGAAACTGGTATGAAGAAAGGCCAATACAAAAGTGCCGCTTTTATGCTTCACCAAGCAACCGAATTTTCATACAAGACTGTCCTATTGGTCTTTGGCAGCGAGTGTCCGCAGGAGCATCATCTCGATATATTGGGTGATTTGGCCGCTGACTACTGCCCCGAGTTAAAAGGCATACTCCCAAGAGAAACCGATGAATCGAAGGAACTCTTTGAACTGCTGAATTATGCCTATATCGGCGCCCGCTATGACAGGGAGTATAAAATAACGAGGCAGCAGTTAGAACAGCTAAGTCCCTGCGTTAAAGAACTGCATGAAGTGACAGAAAGGATATGTAAAGAGAAAATCGAAAGCTTTGTTTGAGCGGTTCTTTGCTCCAATTACTGCGTTACACAGCCTCACCCAATGCTCGACGTACAACAGTACGCCTCCGCTTGAGATAAGACTGCAAGCCTTGTACCTGAACCAAATTCCGAGCTCAAAAAACTCCGCTGGTGTATTCTCAATTCGCTATTCAACGCGGGATCAGCCGACCGAAAAACGCGCAGTGATTTTGGGGTCGGCTGCAACTATTTGTTAGCTGTGTTCATTTGGTTTCAAGCCCTTGATATTTGCTCTGTACTCCATCTCTGAGCCGCAATGAGGGCATTCTGTTGGGATATGTTGAGCAATATGCTTAAGCCAATAGATTAACCATGAAACTGACTTTTCATAATCTCCTACAACACCCTCGGAAAACGTAGCCCGACGCTCTTCGGTTGCGTGGTCGTTAAGATCGTGTAGCTCAGTATTCCATGCCCGCATTTTTGGATCGTCAAAGTCGCATGTGTTTAAGCTATGAGCAAACCTATTTCGAATCTTCCTCACGAGATGAAGGCTTCTTTTTGTATCCTCGGAAATTGCTCCCACACGAGCCGCTAAGTCAATCTTCGCACTAAAACTCCCTAGGGGTGCCTGTGGACCATCGAACAACGGATCATTCTTACTATCGATGGGCTTTAACAGAAGCTGTAGGAGTTGATTCAACAGCTCATCTAGATAGCAAGCAGATAGAACAACTTTTGCACGAGTGCTTTCTTCCTGAATGGATTTGTCGAAATGATCTGACCATTCACCTGGAATGTCTTTTTGTTTGTTATTTTTTTTCGTTTCCATCAGGGACTCCAAGAACTCTTTGGTTATACACTTAACTTCTGTTTATATGATTCCCAGATTTATCTTTTCACTAGGCCACTAAATACTACCGACTATAATAATACCCACCCCCGCTCCTTCCGTCAAAGAATAATATTGTATTAATCTCGCAAATTGATATAATGGCAACACAAAAGATTGGGCGATTATTGAAGAAGCAACGATAAAATTATGTTTTATAACCGTGTAAATGGGAAATGTCAGTATACAATGTTAGGACGCAGCAACTATAGAGAAAATGAACGACAAACCAATGACAATCAAGGCCAACGAATCCCCTTCGGGCTTAGCGAAGTCTGTCTGTCGAGATGGAATGGATAAGCTACTTCTTGAAGAGTACAAGACGATTGAGGCGGAAATTCGCAGGCTTCAACAGTTCCGCCACGGTATGGGGCTACTGTTGCTCGCTGCATCTGGAGTAACCTGGGCATTTGCTCTTAATAAAGGTGCGACGCTTGGCTCAGCACTTCTGCTTTTGCCGGCGGTCTTGAGTTTTGGGTTACTAGTATGGATTATACGGTACGTCCCCTTCGTTGAGGCTCTTATTAATTATCGCAAAGGAATCATAGAGCCATGGTTTGGCGCTGGCAGACTCTACTTTGAAGGAATGGCAATAAATAAATTCAAGGTAGACAAAATGAAGCGTCATCTACGGTATTCTCGCTGGCAGGCATTCTTTCTTGCTTTTCCTTTCCAGCACATTATAATCTGGACAAGCGCGGTAATTTTTGCATTTGTAAATACAGACCGGAGTCTTTATGTGAGTTTTTGCACCATCGTAGTTACTTCGTTCCTCGAAGCATTTCTGTTGATTTGGTATATCATAGTGTCGAGACTTTGTGGTGAAGATACGAGATTCTGGCTCACGTTTCGAGATCGCTATAAAGGCTGTTGTCCGGATTCCTTCAGACTACAATCTTGGGAAGTGAAGCCCTAACATCCGGCTCCAAGAGACTTTGCTGACGCGTCGCTCCTGAGCCGTCACGTTAGATTTAGGATAGATATAACAGGATCCGTAAGCGAAACAAACAAACTCCCATTCAAGCTGTAGAAAATAGAGGCAACAAGTTTGCGGTTCCATCGTAAAAGTGTGTCCGGTATAATTTTCCTTTAACGACAACTCTCTCGCACTAAGCCGCCCCCCAATTCCACCCATTTCGGCAAAAACTGCAATTTTTATTATCGTGGCCAATGGCGTCGCTATGATTACTAATTGTGTTCAGATTACGCGTCCAATGGTCCCGACTTCGACGCTACAGTATGCTGCAAGTCCCGTACCTCTCTGTCCTTCCTCTGCCTAGCGATATGATTGTACCATATATAGCATACAATGAGATAGAGAATAAGGATTCCTTCCATGCACTCTACCAATCTGATCCAAAAGCCCTTCTCGTCCGCGTACAATTGCTCAAAGAGAATAAGTGCTGTAACTGAGGGCACGACGAAACTTAGCAGAATCGGAAGGTGGAAAATGTTTAAGATTTCCAAAAAATGAGGATTCCCTTTTTTGGTGTTTTTTTTGGCGATGCCAAAAGCATCCCACGTTAGCAGAGAATTCCCGTCCACATCTTTAACACGAGGATCAATTTTGCTTCCAACGTGCCGCGCAAGACCGTATACAGCTACTGTATGGTAGATCGTCAGAAGACCAATAAGCGACGAAAGAAAAGGAACAAGCAGGATTAACAGCTTGTTATGCTGGATTCCGACTGCTAATAGAGCGCCTACTGCTGTGAGGTTGAACACAATGAGCTTCAATCGGTGTTCCATACGCATGTGTTTCTCTCGCATTAACATTTGGTACTCAGTCATTATCACATCGATCTCTGTCTTGTTTTCGCTGGTTTTATAAATATTCATGACCGTATCGACTCCCTAAAAGAGAACCGTGGTCTATGACGTTCGGCGAGGTCCTGTTCCATGCTTATCTCCTTTGGCCTAACATAAAAATATACAACACTATTAGTCAGCAATTTGCCCTACCGAAAATAATACATCAATAAATATATTAACCAAATACAAAGAAGCTTCCCAACCGCTGTAAATTCTGCCAAAAATTATAACATCTCCAAAATCCTTGTCAAACCAAATCTATCCAATATATCCAATCCTTTAACAGCCCCATTTTTTTGTTCGAGGTATTTCCTTTAATTTCCCCAATTTCATTGTCTTTCATCTTTTCCCTGCGCCCCTGCGCCTCCGTGGGATCCTATATTATCTGTATTTGTTTTTATAAAAATTCATCTTTTCCCTGTGCCCCCGTGCCTCCGCGGGATTCAATATTTTAGTAATTTTTCCCCTTAAGTTTTATCTTTTCTTTGCGCCTTCGCGCCTTTGCGGGATTCTATCTTTTAAGTCTTTATTTTTCCAGTTTAATTTTCTTTTATCTTTCCACTTCGCTCCTGCGGGATTCAATATGTAGTGTTAGTTTTCTTTTTCCCACTTCCCCCATCTCCTCCATTTTAACATTTTACTCATCCTCATTTTGAGAACGGAATTTTGCGATTCTCCTGGTCCGAGCGCAGCGAGATTCCGCCAACTATATACTATCAACTATCCATTTTTTTGAGTGAGAAATTTTGTCCTAATGCAAGCCTGCCCCAATAAGCCTTAGACAGGGGGCTTGCAGTTCCGGCCGAGCGGAGTCGTACTATTGTACTTCGAGCATCGGCCGGGGCTGCGTAACGCAGCAGTTGGGCAAAATGGCCTCTCAAATTACCTATTTTAACATTGAAAGAGAATTTTGTATCGGGTGTGCTATTTTTTACAAAAACACACAATAAAACGAGTCATTTTTTCGCTTTTTTTTCAATTTTTCTTCTTTTCCCCCCTTTTTTTTAACTTTTTTGAACTTTTTGTAGTTTTTTTTTCAAAAAGTGCGCGTTTTTTTCCCGCTTTCAGTTCTCCGCTGTTTCGGCGAAAAATCGTGCCGATTGCGCAAGTATCCAGAAGCACAAATAGAATTTTTCAAAATTTTTTTACTTCTTTCTAAATAACCACTTACAAGTTTTAACCCCCTTCAAATCGCACGATTTTTCGACCGAAATGCGCAAGTCCATCTAATTATAGGGAGGCGCATTTTTTTAAACTCCCCATTGATTGGAGAATCTTTCTATGACCACCGCAGTATATATAGGGGAAATGTCATCCCCGAGAAGAGACTACCTTGGCACAGAACAGCCGATTATGCAAAACAAACCCAATTTCCTAAAGTATCAAATGAATATAAACCTAATTATGACAATGCTTTACGGCAATTTCCATCTCCTCGGACGCTCCAAAAACAAACCCAATTCAAACCCAATCAAACCCAATCTCCGAAAAGCCAAAATGAACGTAAATTCTGTTAAAACAAAGGATTATAGAAATGAACCACCCCTCCCCTCTTCGGCAAAACAAACCCAATTTCAAAGGCAAAAAAATGCTTCTGTTTTGCTTAAACTCCGCCCCTGTAAGTTGCACACAACAAATGATAAACCACAATTTCCAACGCCCGTCATATTGTCGAGCGGCCTTCCACGTAAGACAAAACGCTTCATTCCAAGGCTTCCTGAAACTTAAACTTCCAAAGACGGCGATATATATGTACGCCCCTTTAGTGCCGCGCGCACCGCCGCAAGCAGGTCATTGGCTATGGACCGTTTTAGAACAAAACCTGATGCCCCTGCGGACATAACTTCACTGACAGTCGCAGGCTCGTCGTGAATACTCAGAATAATCAACTTGAGGTCGGGATAACGGCTCTTAACTTCACGTGCAACGTTGACCTCACCGGGGACAGGAAGTGATAAATCCACGATGGCGAGCCGGGGTTTGAGCTTTTCTGCGGCTTCAAAGAGCGATTTTTTATCGGCCACCATCACAACAGTCTCAAACATAGTTTGGAGTAATCCCCTTATGCCCTCAAGTAAATTCTCATGCCCCCCCGCTAAAATTACACATCCTCTTATCATTACAGTCCTGCTTAATTCCAAGTGTATCTCTGATATCTTGTTAATATCATATCAGTGTGGTCGAATGCTACTCGAAAAATTACGTGATTTTGACAGGAAAATTTACGGGGTAAGAATAAATTTGGAACGAAATAATAACGTCTTTTATGTTAAACCGGACCGGTTCAGTACCGGCCTTAATACACAACTTTTGCTTAATGTGATATTTAATGAAATTCCACTATTCTGGCGGATATGTGAGAGGTTTTGCGAACTCTCAGGCCGATTTACCCTCAGCAATCAACCGCAGAATCACTCGCCGCCGGCAAGAAAGTTAGCCAAAAAGCTGCCTTTTCAAGGAGGGACCATTTTGATATGACCTCTTCAACTCAACGTCAATCACCGTTACCACATAGGCCTTTCTCTTTAATGCTTCAAAAACCGCTTGTAAGAAGCACATTTAAATACAAGTGTTCGCGGGTAAATCAGATGTTCGTTGTAAAAGCTCAATTGGCACATTACATCATAACTCATGTTCACATTCAGGTCTTAAAAGACTCTGTAGTTTCTTCGGAACAATATTGTGAACATCGGCTAATAATGTACGCCCTTATTTATTCGGGTCTTTCTGACAAAGACACACACAGCTTGATTACAGTGCCTCGTCCCGGCTGGGATTCTATCGAGAGTTCACCCTGGATCAGCCGCACACGCTCTTCCATACTGGCCAGACCAAGTCCGCCCTTACCATGAACACTATCCGGGTCAAAACCTGTACCATGGTCCTTAACGTAAAGATGAATACTGTCATCTGTACCGGTCAGCAGAACTTCGGCTTCTTTTACATCGGTATGCTTGGCAACGTTCCTCAAACTCTCTTGCATAATCCTATATATACACAGAGCAATATCCTTGGGTATCGCATCGGGAACATTTACGGGCTCATACTTAATCGAAATTCCTTCACGCTTTGAGAAGTTGACACATTCGGATTTGATGGCATCGACCAACCCGAGGTCATCAATTATCGCTGGGTGAAGCTGGCGGGATATATCATGAACATCAGTGGACAGCTTCACTATCTGTTCTTTAATATGCCTGAGCTTGTCCCGAAGTGGTTCCGACGAGGATTCAAGTTGCTGCTCAAGCGTTCCTGTTTCGATAGCTAAAAGAGCCAGCCGTTGAGTTATATCGTCATGCATTTCTCGTGCTAACAAACGCCGTTCTTCTTCCTGTACTGAAAGTAATTTGCCGGCGAGAAAACGGAGATTAGCCTGGCTTTTTCTAAGGGCCGATTCGCTCTTACGCAGCGCCTGCTCAACTTGCTTTCGCTCAGTAATATTGTGAACGGTACCTATCATACGAACAGCTTTGCCGTTCTTGTCAAAAGTGACTTCGCCCCGTTCGTGAACGGTGCGCTGTGAGCCGTCCGGCCGTATGACTTGGTGTTCGATGTCGTACTTGTTGTTCGGGTCTGCCAAAGACCTGTTAACCGCCTGCTTAACCGATTCGCGGTCGTCAGGATGGACAGATTCCAGGAAAGCTTCGTATGTAGCGCCAAACTCCTGAGGCTGAAGGCCGAAGATGTGGTAGATTTCGTCGGACCACGACAGTTTGTCAGTGACGATATTCCAAACCCAGTTACCAAAGTGTGCTATGCGTTGGGCCTCGCCGAGACTCTTTTCCTTTTGTAGTAGTACTCGCTCACTCTCACGCAGCGTTTCTTCTGTCTGTTTAAGTTCTTCTATTGTTTGCGTCAGTTGTTCATTCGCCCTCATTAACTCGATAGTACGCTCTTGTACCCTTTGTTCAAGTTCATCGCGGGCCTTCCGCAACGCCTCCTCAGTTTGCTTACGTTCTCTCTCCTCTCTATCCCTCTGCAGTCTCGCATTAAGGATAGGTGATATTTTCCCAGCGATAGTTTCCAGGAACTTCTGGTCTTTGCAGCTATAGGCGGTAGCTTTATTCGCAACCTCTAAGAGGCCAATTACTTGCTTACTATACATAACAGGTACGACCAGAACTCTCGTTATAGGAATATGTCCCTCAGGTACATGCAAACCTTCATTCGCAAAGAGGCTCCTTTTTTCTACAAGAGCCCGACCCCAAATACCACCCCATTTCTCACGAGGGTATACTATCGTCTTGTCAGGAATCTGACACTTTTCCCAGATATTTCTGGTCATAGAGGGGATGATTAGGACACCATGCTCATCTATGTAGCCGAAGATACCAAACTTGCTTTCCATAGCTTCCAGGAGGACCTGCAAAACTTCTCCAAAAATTTGTTCATCTGGTGCAGTGAGAAATATCTCAGCGATTTTATTCCGGATAGTCAACTCTTTCTCTATGGATTTTAATGTGTCTTCCACCTGCTTGCGCTCGGTAATATCCAGCCCGTAAACATTAACGAAATCACTATCTTTAACGGGTGCAAATGTAAGCAAATAAATCATACCACCACATTCTGCTTCAGTTTCCCGTACTTTGCCGGTCACCAGCGTCTCCAGGATTAAACGATGCCATTCGCCGGAAACTTGCCCGCCTTTCCGGCATTGCCAAAGCTCCAATATAGGCGAACTCGATTCATTGCAGTAAAGGATAGTCCCGTCCTTCGCAACTCGCAGCACAGGATTAGGGTTTTCCGCAGGAAACTTGGCTAACTTAGTGATCTCTTCGGAGGCTTGCTTGCGCTCGGTAATGTCCAGACAGTATTCGATCATCTGGATAATATTGCCCTGGTTATCGAATATTGGGAATCCATGAACTTCAACATTTATGGTATTACCTTCCCTGTCGTAATGAATATGTTCTAAGACAGCAGGCTGCTTAGTATGTTTTATGATTTCGAGAGGACAGGGATGTTCGGTACCGCCGCATGGTTTGTCTTGCTTATGAGTAAGAGCATAACAGGTGGATATCTCATCGGTAGGATCCGGCTGAGCAACAGAATTTGCCATTTTGATAGTATAATTGTTGGCGTCTATAACATAAAACGGATGTGCAAGAGAATCTATAGTGCTTTTGAGGAATTGGCTTTGTTCATGGATTTGCTCTTCAGCCTGCTCTTTCTCTCGGATGCGCTGCCTCAAATGCCACCCTCCTATACTGATCCCACTTAGCCCTAACAGCCATAAAATGCCATGGCCCAATGCCAGCATCGTCATCTGCCCACTCGCTACAGTTCTTAAGGGTGACATAGGAACCGAGACGCTGATACCGCCGCGGAGGTCGCCCACTTTATATCCCTGCTCAGCGTGGCATCTCAGACAGGCTTGTTCTGTAATCATCGGGCGCATCAGACGCATGTAACTCTGGTTGTCGAGTTTTTCAATAGAACTGACCTCTTTTGCTCCTTGTTCAAATGCATGCAGCGCCTTTGTCTCCCACTCATCGGCAGCATTAGCAGGCCGTATAGGCTTGAGACTTGTGATATGACCAAGCTTTCCGTATTGTTTCATACCCATCTCATGCACCTGGCGTGTTGCGTAAGCCGGGTTTATCAAAGTCAAGAGTTGCCCCGAGGGTGTTGTGATATCGCGTTCCTGGATATGGGACAAGTAAGGATTGGGTGGTGTGTTCTCAGTTGCGGGAACATAGACACCACCGTGACCGGATATCCATCGGCGGTAAATTAAATCCTTTTCAAAAGCGGAACGCGCCTGAATGCGAGCGGCCTCCTCTGTCCCAAATTTTTCCTGAAATAAACTCCACAACAATATCGAGCCAACCAGTAACGTCCATAGTGCCAATAAAGCCCAAAAGTAATTCCTTAGTATTTTTAAGCGTGTTTCAGAATTGCCCGGTTTATTCATAGCTGCAGGCTCCTTGCCCCGAAATCTTAGCTTTTCTCAAAAGGCTTTATCTTATTATATTATCTGAACTTATTGATAAACACAACCATTTTGATTTCTCGGCCTTTTTCCTTGTTTTTTGAGTAATTTGACACATTTGGATGGTTGCTACCCCGTAAATTTTCCTGTCCAAATCAGGTAATTTTGCGAGTAGCATTCAAGCGTATTTTTATGGTATTAAAGCGTAAAAGATAAAAAAGAGAGATCCCATAGATACATTTTTGAAAGTAAGTTAGGATTTTAATGGAAAAAGGAAGTGTAATCTTAGCAGACAGCCATCAGGATTTACTTGAAGGTATAAGGGGATTGCTTGAAACGACGTTTGAGACGGTTGTAATGGTAGCAGATAAAAAATCGTTTTTTGAAGCCGCAGAAAAGCTCAAACCTCAGCTCGCCATCGTGGATTTATCACTGCCGGTCTGCGGTGAAGTAAACGTTGCACGAGAAGTTAAGAGTCGTTATCCCGACCTCAAGTTCATTATTCTAAGTGTTCACGATGAGCCTACAGCCGTCAATGAAGTTATGTCCGCAGGTGCAACGGGCTTTATTCTAAAACGGTCTATAGCCACCGACCTGTTTCCTGCAGTGCGTGTTGCACTAAAGGGTTTCACATATATATCACCCTCTTTGGCAGTTTAAGTGTCAGGAAGTATTAGAATGATGTGTTTTGTGTTACCTGGAAGGCTATTCGACAAAATGACGTGTCGTTTGTACCCGACAGGGATGGAGTTTAAGCGTTGAAGGCAAAAAAACAGGAATAACAATGTTTGACAGCTATTATAGTCGTCGGGCATCGAAGGGAGCAGAAAAATGCTGGTTTTAAGCAGGCACAAAGATGAATCAATTATGATTGGTGGAAACGTAGAGGTAATGATAGTTTCTATTCGGGGTAACAAAGTTCTGTTGGGGATTACCGCACCAAAAGAGATATCTGTTCATCGCAAAGAAGTCTATGAAGCTATTCAGCGCGAAAAGAGCACCGAGATAAATCAATGCAAAAGTAGAACTCGGGAAAGTCAAAATTTCCTTCACCGGGCACACGATCGCTCATTGCATAGTTCTGGTTATTGAGCGGAGAAGCTATAAATGGCAAAAAAAGAGCAAGATATTAACAGCAAAAGGAAAACAAAGATTCTGATTATTGATGATGATTCTGTTGCACGTGAGGCATTAATAAAGCTTATCAATGAGGGAATTCATTTTAAGGTATGTTCCGGGGCCGAGAATACCGCCCAAGCTTTGAATGCCATCGAGGAACAACAGGTCGATTTGGCTATTGTAAATACTTTCCTGGAAGACACGGGATGTGCTGAACTTACCAGGGAAATAAAATTGCGACGCCCCAATTTACCTATTTTGACAATACCGACGCGTGAATTCCTGGATTAATGAAGTCATGAATGAGAAAAAGATGACTGATGTTGATTGTGTTTAATAAAAAAAAAGGATTTTTTATAACGAAGGCAACGAAAAAAAAGAAAAGTAAAACCGTAAAGGCAAAGAAACCGGTCGTTTATATTTGTTCGGCCTGTGGAAAGATTACGAAAACCCGCACCCACCTTTGTTCGCCCACAAAGGCTGAACAGGTATATGTTTGCCGCTATTGCGGCGCTTCTACCGGCGATCCTCGGCATGTTTGTGCGCCAATGGTTACAGAAATGAAATATGTCTGTAAGAATTGCGGAAGGGTCACTCCCTTTAAAGGTGCGGTTTGCCAGCCAAGGGCAATTCGGTAATCTGTTCAACCTTGACGAAGTCGGTGTATGGAGGTTTTTGTGTTAAAGATTTTACTTTGTTGAAAGTAATAAATGGAGAAAAATTTAAAAAGTAAAAAGAAAGGACAAGTTATGTTTTGTTATCAGTGTGAACAAACTGCAGGAGGAACGGGTTGTACAAAGATAGGTGTCTGTGGTAAGGACGAGGATATTCAAAGTCTTCAGGATACCCTTATATTCGGTCTAAAAGGTGTGGCTGCTTATGCTTATCACGCCAGAGAGCTTGGGCAAAAAGATGAGGAGGTTGATGTATTTATGCACGAGGCAATGTTTTCAACACTCACTAATGTGGATTTTGACCTGGACCGTTACCTGGGACTCGTACTAAAGGCCGGTGAGATGAACCTTCGGGTTATGGAGATGCTCAACAATGCACACATTTCGAGATTTGGCAATCCTAAGCCGGTAACGGTGGCGAGAGGTACCAAATCCGGCCCGGGAATTGTTGTGACCGGTCATGATTTGCTGGACCTTTATG
>CAZIKS010000003.1:10919-20062 GCA_964539795.1 uncultured Pirellulales bacterium | reverse complement strand
GCACCGCCTGGCAGAATCAGAGAAAGGAGTTTGAGAAGTTCAGCGGCGCTATTTTAGTAACGACCAACTGTGTTATGATTCCGAAAGACTCCTATAAGGACAGGATGTTTACCTGTGGGATAGCAGGCATTGCAGGCGTAAAACACATAAAGAATAGAGACTTTAGCGAGGTAATTGAGAAGGCCCTGTCTCTTCCACCTCTGGCGGAAAATCCACAAGGAACTCTGAGCACCGGCTTTCATTATACAGCTGTTCTTAGTTTAGCCGGCAAGATTGTCGAGGCTGTAAAAACCGGTAAGATTCGGCATTTCTTTTTTATTGGTGGTTGTGACGGAGCAAAACCAGGGAGAAATTACTTTACCGAGCTTGCGGAAAAGGTACCGGATGATTGTGTGATACTGACGGCAGCCTGTGGGAAGTATCGACTAAATGCGTATGACTACGGCGATATTGACGGCATTCAGCGCTTGATTGATACAGGCCAGTGCAATGATTGCTATTCGGCGGTCAAAATTGCGACGGCCCTTGCTGAGGCATTTGATTGTAGTGTGAATGAACTGCCTCTTTCTTTTGCGGTATCGTGGTACGAACAGAAGGCAGTGGCAATTCTTCTGACTCTGTTGCATCTGGGTATTAAGAACATAAAGCTTGGTCCAAGCCTGCCGGCCTTTATCAGCCCAAATGTACTAAATATACTGGTGGAGAAGTTCAGTATCAGCCAGATTGGCAGCGTCGATGAGGATTTGGCTGAAATGCTTCGTAAATCCTGAGGTTCGACGAAGAGGTAATTTATGGCGGCTTTCTTTGTGATATTCGCGGAGAAAGGTAACTGGAAAGTTAATTATAACATAACTTAAATGGAAAGAATCCAGTATGGTTGTAACTGCTTCCAAAATGCTCGCGTTGGGGACGAAAGCTCCGAATTTTAGCCTGCCTGATACCAAAGGCAATATTGTTTCATTGGGTGATTTCGCCGAAGCACCAACTCTTTTAGTCGTTTTTATGTGCAACCACTGTCCGTATGTCAAATACATCTTAAGCGACCTGGTTCGATTGGTCAAAGAATATCAGACCAAAGGAGTTGCAGTTGTTGGAATAAATTCAAATGATTTTGTTAATTTTACCGAGGACAGTCCGGAGATGATGGCAAAGATAGCCAAAAAGAGCGGCTTTACATTTCCTTATCTTTTTGACGAAACCCAGGAAGTTGCAAAAGCATATCGTGCTGCCTGTACACCCGATTTCTTTTTGTTTGATAAAGAAAGGAAACTTGTCTATCGAGGCCAGATGGACGATAGTCGGCCGGGGAACAACATTCCTGTAACCGGACTTGATTTGATCAAAGCAATGAACGCCGTTCTTGCAGGCAGGCAGATTAGTGCCGAACAGAAGCCGAGCATAGGTTGTAACATAAAATGGAAACCGGGAAATGAACCGGAATATGTGAAGTAACCTGGGATATCACTTTTTACCTACTTTATATGGGATAGAACAGGCAGAGCAGTTCAAAGAATTTGCCTTAGCCCAACAGCTAAGAAATATTTTGGCGATGGAACAAGAACATGCGATGGATCTGAAACAGGCCCTCGGTAAATAATGCTGTAACAGCAGCGCACTTAATAATTATGAGGTAAGAGCATGAATGAAAGAAAAGGTTTAGTTTCTATGAAGGGCCAGAGTTTGACTCTTTTGGGCAATGAGGTCGAGGCAGGCCAGAAGGCGCCTGATTTTGAAGTAGTTGCAAACGACCTGTCAACAGTTAGATTTTCTTCTTTTAACGGCAAAATATGCATCATTTCATCTGTGCCGTCACTTAATACGGCGGTGTGTGATATGCAGACACGAAGGTTTAATGAAGAAGCTATCAAACTCGGCGAGGACGTGGCCGTTCTGACTATTAGTATGGACCTTCCATTTGCCCAGAAACTCTGGTGTGGTACAGCGGGTGTAAAAAATGTGCAAACTCTATCGGACCATCGCGAAGCATCGTTTGCTACTGCCTTTGGCATATTGATAAAGGAAATGCGACTTATTGCCAGGGCCGTATTCGTAGTGGACAAAGATGGTGTCATAAGGTATATACAGATCGTTGAAGAACTGGCAAATGAGCCCGACTACCAATCTGTTCTGGATGCCGTCAGAGAATTAAAATGATGTGAAGAGAAATTGTATTATGTCAATTAAGTAAAGGAGAGTAGAAACAATGATAACCAAAAAAGTAGGAGAGGCCCTGAACGAACAGATTAATGCTGAGTTGTATTCAGCTTATTTATATCTGTCCATGGAGGCTTATTTTGAGTCTGTAAGTTTGGCTGGTTTTGCAAACTGGATGAGAATTCAAACACAGGAAGAGTTGATGCATGCAATGAAGATTTATGATTTTGTAATTGAACGGGATGGAAAGGTTCTCTTGAAAGCAATAGAGCAGCCGCAAAGAGCATGGGAATCTCCGCTAGCGGTGTCTGAAGCCGTTTACAAACATGAGCAGAAGGTAACCGGACTGATTAACGACCTTGTTAATTTGGCTATCGAAGAAAAAGACCACGCCACAAACACCTTCCTGCAGTGGTTTGTTAGTGAGCAGGTTGAAGAAGAAAAAAACGCCTGTGATATAGTCGTTAAACTGAAGCTTGTCAAAGACAGTCCACAGGCATTGTTTATGTTGGATGAACAAATGGCTCAACGCGTTTTTACCCAGCCGGCAACAGAAGGAGGTGAATAATGGGTATTACTTTTAATGCTTCTGAAATTTTTGAAATGGCAGAGGAAATTGAAAGAAATGGTGCTAAGTTCTATCGCCAAGCGGCTGCAAATTCCCAAGATAAAGGAACAAAAGAAATGCTGCTTAATATGGCTACGATGGAGGATGGTCACCTTAAAATTTTCGAGGAAATGAGAAAACAACTCAGCGGGCAGGAAAAGGAGTGGGCGATTTTTGACCCTGATAACCAATCAGCGCTGTATCTGCAAGCAATGGCTGATGGTCGTGGCTACGAGGGTAAAATAACCCCGGGCAAAGAGCTAACAGGCAGTGAAACAACAAGAGAGATTATTGAGACAGCCCTGAATTCTGAAAAGGAGTCGGTTCTTTTCTATTTTGGTTTGAAAGATATGGTGCCTGTAAGGGCCGGCAGGGACAAGGTCGAGACAATTATTAAAGAGGAACTGAGCCATATTACTACTTTGCTCAAACAGTTGAAAACTTTGACATAACCAATCGACTTTGAGTTCGTTATCCAGAGCGGAACTGTCCCGGGAGATGCTGATGTTGGTTTTAGAATCACTTTTTAACTTAAATTACGGCATGTGTATCGTCAGTTCGAAAAAAGACAGTGTCTCTAACGGCTGTATTGTCAATACCGTGTTCCAGGTTACACCTGAGCCGCCAATGATAGCGATTAGTGTTAGCAAACAAAACTTGACTCACGAGTATATTGCTGAGAGTAAGGTTTTTGCAGTATCAATTCTTGCAGAACAGACGCCCCTGGAATTTATAGGCAGGTTTGGTTTCAAAACCGGCAGAGACACAGACAAACTTCAGGGGGTTAACTTCAGAACAGGGCTTACAGGTGCGCCGATTTTTCTGGATAATGTGGTTGGGTTTATCGAGGCCGAGGTCCGTGATGCGATTGATGTCGAAACACATACACTCTTTATCGGAAAAATTATAGTAGCAGAAACTATCGACGACGGCAAAATACCGATGACATATACTTACTACCGTGATGTTAAAGGCGGCAGGACACCGCGAACAGCAGCAACCTACATTGCGATGAAATCAAAAGCAAAACCGAAACAAGGAGCCAAACTTATGAAGAAATATAAATGTTTACTTTGCGGCTATATTTATGACCCGGCTGTGGGTGACCCTGAAAATAATGTTAAAGCTGGTACCGCTTTTGAGTCTTTGCCAGAAGATTGGGTGTGCCCGGAATGCGGAGCCGGTAAAGACGAATTCGTACCTGTTGAGTAATAACCATCACTGCAATAGAAGAACTATCCTGTGGCTGAGCGAGGTATAGGATAATCGTTATGAAGAAAAACCTGCCATCTGGAGCGGGTTGGACGGTTGCGCATAAAGGTAGAGATGCAAGCTTTCAACGATGTGACAGGAGAAGCTTAAGTCGAGTTCTCAGCACCGTTGCTATAGCAGGTTTATTTCTTATACAAGCCAATATAGCGAGAGAAGAAAGGGATATTTCAACTATAACTGTTCCGTATAAACATACCAACAGACTCATCAAGGAAAGCAGTCCCTATCTGCAGCAACATGCACATAACCCGGTTGATTGGTACCCCTGGTGCAGTGAAGCCTTTGAGCAGGCCAAAAAGGAAGATAAACCTATTTTTCTTTCAATCGGTTATTCGACCTGTCATTGGTGCCATGTTATGGAAGAAGAGAGCTTTGAAAATGAACAAATTGCCAAAATAATGAACGAGCATTTTATTTGCATCAAAGTCGACAGGGAACAGCGGCCGGATGTTGACCAGATATATATGGATGCTGTTGTAATGATGACCGGTAGCGGCGGTTGGCCATTGTCGATTTTTCTGACACCTGACGGTAAACCCTTTTACGGCGGGACATATTTTCCGCCAAAGGACATGTTTGGCCGCACCGGTTTTGAACGCGTGCTTTTGGTAATTACAGACTCATGGAAAAACAGACATCAGGAATTAGTTGATTCAGCGGACAAAATAAGCAAACTTCTAAGTAGTTCAACAAATTCAACCGAAAAAAAAGAACTTTCACCACAAATACTCAAGCAAGCTTTTACTCATTTCCGAGATATCTTTGATACTGTCAATGGCGGTTTTGGAATCGCTCCGAAATTTCCGCAACCGACTAACCTGTCAATTTTGCTTTGTTACTGGCAGCGTACGGCGGAAGACCAGGCCCTTGAAATGGTTGAAAAAACACTTAGTATGATGGCCAAAGGCGGGATCTACGACCACATCGGCGGTGGTTTCCATCGTTATGCAACAGATACGCGGTGGCTCATCCCGCATTTTGAAAAGATGCTTTATGACCAGGCTCTGCTTAGCAGGGTATATCTCCAGACATACCAAATTACTAAGAATCAGGAATATTCCGGAATAGCAAGGGAAGTTTTCGATTATGTCCTGCGTGATATGACCGATGCTGACGGCGGTTTCTACAGCGCCGAAGATGCCGACAGCGAAGGTAAGGAAGGCACGTTTTATTTGTGGACCCCAAAACAAATAGCTTCTGTTTTGGATAAAGAACAAGGCAAGTTGTTTAATGCCTGCTATGGTGTTACGGAGAAAGGCAATTTTGAAGAAGGCAAGACCATCCTTCATATTTCGACCTCAATAGAGCAACTTGGAAGAGAATTCAACAAAAGTCCGAAAGATATAGAAGATGTTCTCACAGATGTCCACAGCAGAGTCCTTGAAGAGCGTCAAAAACGAATCAGGCCGCACAGAGATGACAAGGTCATCACCGCATGGAACGGCCTGATGATTTCGTCACTGGCCTATGGCGGAGCGCTTCTGGAGGAAGAAAAGTATACAACAGCTGCTAAGCGTTCCGCGGAATTCATATTAAGTACTTTGTACAAGAATGGTCGATTGATGCGGTACTATCGGGATGGACGAGTGGTTGAGAAGGCTTTTCTCGACGATTATGCATTTATGATATTAGGCTTGCTGGACCTGTACGAAGCGACCTTTGATGCTAAATGGCTCATAGAGGCAAAAAAGCTTAGTGAAGGGATGATAGAGTTGTTTTCTGATAGTGAAGGAGGAGGATTTTTTCTTACCGGCAAAGATGGCGAAAAACTAATCGCCCGTACCAAACCGAGTTCCGATGGTGCGGTTCCTTCTGGCAACTCAATCGTAGCTTTGGTATTGTTGAAACTTGGTCGGCTGACAATGAATCAATTCTTTATAGAACAAGGTGGTAGAATACTTGAAACATTTGAGAAGCAATTGGAACAATCACCTGCTTATTCATCTGCGATGCTGTTAGCATTGAACTTTTGGCTGGGACCAACACAAGAGATAGTAATTGCCGGCAATGCTGACACAAAGGACACAAGGCAGATGCTTCAATTGGTTCGCAGCTATTTTTTGCCGAACGCGGTTGTGCTGTTACATGAACAGGGGCAGAGGGAACCGGCTATTGAACAAATTATTCCTTTTATTAAGAGTCAGATTGCCTTAGATGGCAAAACAACTGCCTATGTGTGTGAGAATTATGTTTGTAAAAGCCCGGTTAACAGCATTAATGGTCTGAAGGGTCTGCTTGGTGAAATCGCCGGAAAATCAAGTAGTAGTAATTAGCTTTTTTTAGGTTAGAGGGGAATTAAAAAATACAAAATTTTTTTGAACAGAGTATACCCTATGGGGGTATAATAAAGGTGTAGATTGAGAAAGAATAATAAATGAAAAAAAATCCAAGCCATAAGGACAATCTTGTTGCATTAAGGCGAATCGAAGGACAAGTTCGCGGTGTTCAGGGAATGGTCGAAAACAGGAGATACTGCATTGATATTTTAAACCAGATATATGCTATTAAAGGTGCTCTTGGCCGGATAGAAGAAAATATTCTGGAAAAGCACTTTCAACAATGCATAACTGAGGCTGTAAAAGGAACATCTACAAAGGAGAAACAGAAAAAATTGGATGAAATCCTTAAACTTATCCATCAAACCCGCAGAGGATAAAAAAGGTCGCGGGAAAACAGTTCGTTTGTTTAATTAAATGGTTGCGCGGTACAATTTGGAAAGATAAAAAACATGAAAAGACAAACCTTTCCGGCTGTCGGCTTGATTGTGCTTGTTTTTGTACAATCTGCCTGCCCCTTGCAGCAGTCAGAAGATACCGATAATTTACAAACACTTCAAGATTACCTACGCTATGCGTCACTGAATAATGCTGAATTGAAAGCAAAGTTCGAAGGTTGGAAAGCATCTGTGGAACAAATCCCTCAGGCTAAATCATTGCCGGACCCTAAATTTACATATAGCTATTTTTTAGAAGAGGTTGAGACCAGAGTTGGTCCTCAGCGGCAGAAGTTTGAGATTATGCAAACTTTTCCCTGGTTTGGCGTTATCGAAGCCCGAACCGACGAGGCGGCTGCAAATGCAAAAGCTGCATACAAAAGATACGAAGCAAAAAAATTCGAGCTTTTCCAGCAAGTCAAGTACGCTTTTTATGAATATAGTTATTTAGCCAAGGCGATTGAAATCACTAAGCAAAATCTTGAACTGGTTACGCATTTTGAAGAGATTGCACGCAGCCGATACACCACGGCGATAACTTCGCATCCCGATATTATTCGGGCTCAAATAGAACTGGCCGTTCTGGAAGACAGGCTCAAAAGCTTAAAAGAGTCGAGGCCGGCAATAACGGCTAAACTGAATAGCATTTTGAACCGGAAAGCCTCGAGACATTTACCTTGGCCAAAGTCTCCGGAATACAAACAAGTCTCAATGGATTTTGCGCAACTATATATAATGATAGTTAAAAATAACCCGGATTTGCAGGCTTTAGAATATGAGGTCGAAGCAGCAAGAAATAGCGAAAAGTTGGCGAAAAAAAGGTCTTATCCTCAATTAGGTATTGGCGTCAGTTACATTGATACAGCCCATGCCAGGGCTTCGGGGGTCGATGACAGCGGCAAGGACCCGGTTATCGGTATGGTTTCACTTACACTTCCTATCTGGACGGATAATTATAATGCCGCCCAGCGTCAGGCACGGGCACAACTGCGACAGAGAACCCTTGAAAAAACCCAGATGGAAAACACACTCGCATCCAATGCCCAGCAGTTTCTATATGAATTTGAAGACAGCAGCAGGAAAATCGGTCTATACAGGGACGTAATAATTCCCAAGGCCAAAGAGATGGTTACAGCGTCGGAAAGTGCGTATCAAGCCGGCTCTATTGATTTTCTAAGTTTGATTGATGCACAACGTTTGCTGCTGAAATATGAACTTTTTTACCAGCGCAGCCTTGCTGAAAGCGCCCAGAAGTTAGCCAAAATCGAAATGTTGGCTGGTACGCAGTTATCTGTAATTGAGGAAAAATAATCAGGAGCTAAAGCCTATGGAAGATAATGGGGAAAAATTATGGCTTCAAAGCCAACCCGCTAAGCTGGTATTAGCGATAATAATGGCTTTTATATTAGGCTACTTTGTAAGCTCGCTCACACACAAACCATCTTCCGGTTCCGAAGAAAGCCCTGCCGGCGAACAAGCAGTCTCACAAAAGTGGTATTGCTCAATGGACCCCCAGATTATACGTAACGGGCCGGGCGATTGCCCAATATGTGGGATGGATTTAATTCCAATGCCGGGCGATGCCGCCATTGGTGTTGGCTTCGGGGAATTGGTGGTTTCTGAAGAGGCTGCCAAACTTATGGAGATAGAGACTTCGGTTGTTCAGCGGAAGTTTGTTGCAACCCAGGTTCGTATGTTTGGCAAAATAGATTATGATGAAACGCGGATTAAGAATATCACGGCCTGGGTGCCGGGCAGAATTGACCGCCTTTACGTGGATTTTACCGGCATTACTGTCAGCAAAGAAGACCATATGGTCAAGTTATACAGCCCGGAGTTAATCAGCGCACAGGCTGAATTGCTTCAGTTTTCAAAAGCTGCCGCCGGTATCAAAACTGCAACCTCCGACCTTGTTAAAAGATCCACTTTAGCTACGCTGGAGGCTGCCAGAGAAAAACTTCGCCTGCTTGGGCTTAGCGCTGGGCAAATTGAAAATATCGAAAGTTCGGGCAAACCTCAAACACACATAACGATTAATTCGCCTATAGGTGGAATAGTCATTCATAAAAACGCCACTGAAGGTATGTACGTCGATACCGGCACACTTATTTACACTATTGTGGACCTTTCGCGGTTGTGGGTTAAACTGGATGCCTACGAATCTGACCTGCCTTGGATACGTTACGGCCAGGCCGTTGAATTTACAACCCAGGCTTACCCCGGCGAGGTATTCAAAGGCACAATAAGCTTTATTGACCCCGTACTAAATGCAAAGACAAGAACTGTTAAAGTACGAGTTAATGTTGATAATCGGCAAGGCAAACTCAAACCTCAGATGTTTATCAAGGCAATTGTTCGCTCCAGTGTTGCCGGCACGGGCAAGGTTATGACTCCGGA
>CAZIKS010000003.1:0-10909 GCA_964539795.1 uncultured Pirellulales bacterium | reverse complement strand
TGTTGTAAAAGATATAAAAGGCGATTGTGATATCTGCGGTATGGATTTGGTAACTACCGAATCGCTTGGCTATGTCAAGGCTGATACTGCAGATAGAGCGCCTTTGGTTATCCCGACTTCGGCGGCTTTGGTTACGGGAAAACGCGCCGTAGTTTACGTTCAGCTTCCAGACACAGAAAAACCAACTTACCAGGGAAGAGAAATAGTGCTCGGCCCCAGGGCCGGTGACTACTACATCGTAGAATCAGGCCTGCAGGAAGGTGAAATCGTTGTAACTAACGGCAATTTTAAGATTGACTCTGCTATGCAAATTCAGGCAAAACCAAGTATGATGAACCCTGAAAGTCAAAAAGCACCACCGGGCCATCAGGGTCATAACCATTAAATCGAAACTTAAAATATATTTTGAAAGGGTAGGAAAATGAAAAGCAGAAGGACACAATTTCGGATAGTTTTCATAGTATTGTTGATTGGGCTGGTAGCATTAACCGGCTGTAAGAAGAAATCGGAACCCGCTGCACAGCCGGAAACCGAAAAAGTAGTCTCAGCTGCAATCCAGCAGACCACTTGTCCGGTTATGGGCGGCGCCATCAACACGAGTATGTTCACTGAGTATAAAGGCAAAAAAGTCTATTTCTGCTGTGCAGGTTGTAAGGAAAAATTTGAAAAAGAACCCGAAAAGTATCTGGCCAAATTGCCTCAGTTAAAAGAATAGCAATTAAAAAACCAGTTAATGGATGAATACTTAAAACAACTTTGATATCCAATCTACAGGTTTGCTCAACAAGCTTATAAGTTTTTGATTAAGAGTAACTGAATGGATGAACAGGTCAGCCATAAACAATCACCGATAGACAAGTTAATACGTTTTTGTCTTGAGAACAAGTTTGTAGTGACTCTTTTGGTGATAATGATTGTCGTTTGGGGTATTCTGGTTGCTCCATTTGACTGGCAGTTAGGGATACTTCCCAGAAATCCGGTTGCAGTTGACGCCATCCCTGACATTGGCGAGAATCAGCAAATTGTTTTTACCGAATGGATGGGGCGTTCACCACAGGATGTCGATGACCAGATAACATATCCATTAACAGTGTCGCTACTTGGTGTTCCGGGTGTAAAGACAATCCGAAGTTATTCCTTCTTTGGTTTTTCGTCGGTTTACATAATTTTCGATGACGACATAGAATTCTACTGGTCCCGAAGTCGTGTCCTTGAAAAGCTCAATTCACTTCCCTCCGGCCTGTTTCCTGAAGGTGTTCAGCCGATGTTGGGCCCCGATGCCACAGCCCTGGGCCAGATTTTCTGGTATACTCTCGAAGGCCGTGACGCTGCTGGAAATCCAACAGGAGGTTGGGACCTTGATGAGTTGCGCACTATTCAGGACTGGTACGTTCGCTATGCACTGCTTTCGGCGAAAGGCATTAGCGAGGTTGCATCGGTAGGGGGATTTGTTAAGGAGTATCAAATTGATGTCGACCCGGACGCTTTGCGGGCAAATGGCGTAAAACTCAGTGAAGTATTTAATGCCGTCAGAATGTCAAATGTCGATGTCGGCGCGAGAACCGTGGAAATTAACAGGGTTGAATATGTAATTCGCGGACTTGGCTTCGTTGAAAATCTTTCCGATATCGAAAATACCGTCGTAAAAACAAACGAAAATGTTCCCATATACGTCAGGGATATCGCCAGGGTTTCCTTTGGACCGGCCCTGAGACGAGGCGCCCTTGATAAAGGCGGAGCCGAAGCCGTCGGCGGCGTTGCCGTTGTAAGATATGGTTACAATCCTCTTGAAGCCATCAAGAATGTCAAAAAAAAGATAGAGGAAATTGCTCCGGGACTGCACAAAAAAACCCTGCCCGATGGAACCGTCTCACAGGTCACCGTCGTACCATTTTATGACCGCACAGGCCTGATTTACGAAACTCTTGGAACCCTGGAGACTGCTCTTACAGAAGAGATACTTGTTACCATCATTGTTGTTATTGTGCTGGTTCTGCATCTTAGAAGCTCGATGCTTATCAGTGCCCTGCTGCCCCTGGCGGTGTTGATGTGCTTTATCGCTATGAAGGTCTTCGGTGTCGACGCCAATATCGTGGCGCTTTCCGGAATTGCCATCGCCATAGGCACGATGGTGGATATGGGTATAGTTATTTGTGAGAATATATTAAAGCATCTTGATGAAGCCGGACCCGAAGATAATAAACTTGAGGTCGTTTACCGTGCAGCCAGTGAGGTAGGAAGCGCTGTCCTAACCGCTGTTTTGACAACTGTAATTAGTTTCCTGCCCGTATTTACGATGACCGGTGCCGAAGGCAAGCTTTTTAAGCCTCTGGCATTCACAAAGACATTTGCCCTGATAGCCTCGGTTATAGTTGCGATTACGATAATACCGCCGGCCGCGCACATTCTTTTTACAAGGAAAGGTGCTATCAAAAAAACAATGCGATATGCCCTGTCGGCTGCATTAATCCTCTTAGGTATTTGGACTGCCGTTAAGCTTTCATGGTGGGTCGGAGCCTTTGTTTGTGGAATTGGCATCTACCATCTGCTCATACAGCGAGCCGGCACCGCCCTGAAAACATCAACCGCCTTAACTGCCAATATTACAGCCGTTATTTTTGTCGGCATAATACTTACCAGTCACTGGCTGCCGTTAGGTTCCGGCAAAGGGATGATAAAAAATCTTCTTTTTGTCGCTGCCCTCATAGGCGGACTGCTTTGGTTCTTCAAGATCTTCCAGAAGTTTTATCCTCGAATCTTGGGCTGGTGCCTTGAACATAAGTGTACATTTTTACTGCTGCCTGCAGCGGTGATAATTCTGGGCATTTTTATATGGTCCGGCCTTGGCAGGGAATTTATGCCCTCTTTGGATGAAGGAGCGTTCTTGTATATGCCTACGACCATGCCGCACGCCTCCATCGCTGAGGCGCTGGATGTGTTGAGTAAACAGGATATGGCTTTTCGGTCGATACCGGAAGTTGATTCGGTGGTCGGCAAAATTGGGCGGGCCGAAACACCGCTTGATCCTGCCCCGATTTCCATGGTCGAAACCGTGATTAATTACAAGCCCGAATACGTATTGGACAAAGACGGCCGAAGAGAACGATTCAAATATGACAGAAAGAACAAGGAATTTGTCCGTGACGAAAACGGCAGACTAATACCGGATAAACGAGGCAGGTCTTTCAGGCAATGGAGAGAGCATATCAAAACCCCTGATGATATCTGGAATGAAATTGTAAAAGCTGGACAAATTCCCGGCACAACCAGCGCCCCAAAGTTACAGCCAATAGAGACTCGATTAGTAATGCTGCAAACAGGTATGCGAGCGCCGATGGGTGTAAAAATCAAAGGGCCCACGCTGGAAGTTATTGAAAAAGTTGGCCTTGATATAGAGCGATTTTTAAAAGATGTCCCGAGTGTTGAAGCCTCAGCGGTTATAGCAGACCGCATTATTGGAAAACCATATATTGAGATTGATATAGACCGCGAAAGAATAGCTCGATACGGCATTAGCATTCGAAATGTCCAGGATGTTATTGAAGTAGCCATAGGTGGCAGGCACATCACAACTACCGTCGAAGGTCGTGAGCGCTTTCCTGTGCGGGTGAGGTATATGCGCGAGCTAAGAGATAAAATCGAAACGCTTGAAAGGATTCTGGTTGCTGCACCCGATGGTGCGCAAATACCCATTATTGAGCTTGCCGATTTCCACTATACTCCCGGCCCTCAGGCTATAAAGAGCGAAGACACTTTTCTTGTCGGCTATGTGCTTTTTGATAAAAAGAAAGGATTTGCTGAAGTTGATGTTGTTGAAGACTGCAAAAAGTACCTCAAAGAAAAAATTGCCGCTGGCGAGTTTGTAGTTCCTGATGGTGTAATTTGTTCCTTTGCAGGCAGCTATGAAAATCAAATTCGTGCCCAAAAAACGCTCGTACTCGTCATACCACTGGCATTGTTTATAATATTCCTCATTTTATATTTCCAGTTCAAATCGGTTACGCTTACTCTGCTGGTTTTTTCCGGGATAATCGTCGCCTGGGCAGGCGGTTTTCTGATGATATGGTTCTACGGCCGCCCGTGGTTCCTGGATTTCAGTATATTCGATGTAAATATGCGCCAATTGTTCCAGGTGCACCCTATCAACCTGAGTGTCGCAATATGGGTGGGCTTTCTGGCCCTGTTCGGAATCGCTTCTGATGACGGTGTGATTATGTGTACTTATCTGCAGCAATCATTTCGAGACCGGCAGCTGAAAACCAAAGATGATATTCGCAAGGGCGTTATTGCAGCCGGAACAAGGCGAATCCGTCCCTGTCTTATGACCACTGCCACGACGATATTAGCCCTGATTCCCGTGCTCACTTCGACCGGAAGGGGCAGCGATATTATGGTGCCGATGGCTATCCCGTCTTTTGGCGGGATGACCATAGAAATACTTACCATGCTCGTTGTGCCGGTTCTCTATTGCTGGATAAAAGAGGCTAAAGTTCCCAGGTAAAACTTAAATTGGAGGATTAAATTATGACTATACTTGAATATGCACTGCAGATGGAAAAGGATGGTGAGACTTACTATCGTCAGATGGCTCAGCAGACAACCAATAAAGGTATTCAAACTATCCTGACAATGCTGGCCGATGAGGAGGTCAAGCACTATAACGCCATAAAGAAAATGCAAACGACTATGCCGGAAATGGCAGAAACGACAATTCTGGCTGATGCGAAAAATGTTTTTGCTCAAATCAAGGAATCCGCTGAATGTTTTGATTTCGACATCAAGGAAACCGAGTTTTACAAAAAAGCCCAGGATATCGAAGAGAAAAGCCGGAACTTCTACCTTGAAAAAGCAAATGAAGTTGAGCCGGGCCACCAAAAAGAACTCTTTTTACAACTGGCTGAAGAGGAAAAGAAACATTATTTTCTACTGGAAAATATAATAGAATTTATATCTAGGCCGGAACAATGGCTCGAAAATGCGGAGTTTTATCATTTAGAAGAATTTTGATAATCTGTTCATCAGGAAAGGGTAAAAGAATGTGGAAAGCAAATGACAAAAAAGCAGTGGTAATGGGGATTTGGGCTTTGATGATGGTTTTATCGTCAATGGTTTATTCGCACTGCCAAATTCCGTGCGGGATTTATGATGACCCGGCCAGGTTCGTAATGCTCGCAGAGCATATTACAACAATTGAGAAATCAATGAAGCAGATCGTTGAACTTTCGGCAAAGGAAAACCCGAATATGAACCAAATAGTTCGCTGGGCCAATAACAAGGAATCGCATGCTGACGAATTAAGCCATATAGTTACGCACTATTTTATGGCACAGCGGATAAAGCCGGCCGATAAGGCCGAGAGCGACTCTTACCAGGCGTACATCAGGAAATTGACTCTGCTGCACGAGATGCTTGTTTACAGCATGAAAGCTAAGCAGACAACAGACCTGTCGAATGTTGAGAGGCTCAGAACTTTATTAGCTGAATTTCGTGCTGTTTATTTCCAAAAAAGCGCTCATAAACATTAAAAAGTTTACTTAAAAAGAGGGAATAAACTTATGCCTAATAACTTGCCGCTTAATAAAAAAAAGGACATCTCTATTGTGTTATGCGGCCAGGCTGGTCAGGGCGTGCAGAGCGTCGAGTATCTTTTAACGAGAATCTTCAAACTGGCCGATTTTAACATTTTTGCTACTAAAGAATATATGTCACGTATTCGTGGTGGAATGAACTCCACTGAAATACGCATATCTTCAGGTCCCGTCAACGCTTTTGTTAAACGAATTGATATTCTTATTGCCCTCAACAAAGGCGCCCTCCAGCATCTTAAAGACAGGATTTCTCCGCAGACGATTATCCTTGCAGAGAAGGAAATTGTTGGTGACGAGTTTGACCGCACTAAGTGCAATTATATCGATGTGCCTTTCACAAAGATAGCTGCGGAGATTGGCAATAAGATTTACTCCAATGTAGTAGCCGTAGGGACAATTACCGGCCTGTTCAGGATTGATTTGACAACGGTTTCCAGGTTTGTAAAGCAGTTTTTTTCCGCTAAATCCGGGGATATCGTAAAAAACAATCTTGCCGCAGTTAAAGCTGGTTACGAGCTTGCAGGTAGTTTGCAAAACTCTTCAAAGATTGAGTTGAACATCGATAAGAGTATCGGCCTTGAGGAACAAATTCTTTTAAACGGCGCCGAAGCCGTTGCTATCGGAGCTATAGCGGGCGGTTGCGATTTTATATCTGCATATCCTATGTCTCCGTCAACGGGCGTTCTGGCATTCCTCGCAAAACACGCAAAAGAATTCGGCATAATAACCGAGCAGGCCGAAGATGAAATTGCAGCGATTAATATGGCAATTGGCGCTTGGTACGCCGGGGCAAGAGCGATGGTTACTACTTCAGGCGGCGGTTTTGCGCTGATGACCGAGGGCTTGAGCCTTGCGGGAATGCTGGAGAGTCCAATTGTGATTCATCTTGCCCAAAGGCCCGGACCGGCAACAGGACTTCCAACAAGGACCGAGCAGGCAGACCTGGAACTTGCTCTTTATGCCGGACATGGAGAATTTCCTCGGATTATCTTCGCACCCGGAACTCTTGAGGACGCCTTCGGTTTGACGCAGAAAGCATTTGGCCTTGCCGACAAATACCAGGTTCCCGTTTTTATTCTTACTGACCAATATCTCATTGATTCTTATTATAACAGCGCTCCATTTGAAATTTCGGGCATGAGAGTCGAAAAGCACATAGTTAAAACTTCCAAAGATTACGACAGATACGAACTGACTGAAAACGGCATATCACCTCGCGGAATTCCCGGTTTCGGAAAAGGTTTGGTTGCAGTTGACAGCGACGAACATGACCAGGCCGGCCATATTACAGAGGACCTTGATTTAAGAACAATGATGGTTGACAAGAGACTAAGGAAGCTTGAACTGCTTAATAGTGAAACTATCCCCCCGGAATTAACCGGGCAGGAGAAATATAAAAACCTGGTGTTATGCTGGGGTTCTACTTACAATGCGGCAGTGGAGGCCGTTAAAAATCTCGACAGGGATGATTTGGCGCTGCTGTATTTTAAACAGGTATACCCCTTACATAAAAAAATAGCCGATTATCTTAGGAAGGCTGAAAACACCATAATCATCGAAAATAACGCAACTTCTCAATTTGGCAAGCTGATAAAACTAAACACGGGAATTGATATCAAAAACAAAATACTCAAATATAACGGCCTAAGTTTTTATGTTGAGGAATTAACAGAGAAATTGAAGAAGCTGTTGAATTAGAGGCAAAAATATGGAAAGCAAAAATTTTGACATCGGTAATATTGATATCGCATGGTGTCCCGGTTGCGGCAATTTTCCCATTCTTAAAATACTCAAACAAGTATTAACCGAGTTAGAGATTGACCCGATAAATCTTGTGCTTGTATCGGGTATCGGCCAGGCTGCAAAAATACCACACTATTTAAAAACAAATGTTTTCAATGGACTGCACGGTCGGGCTCTGCCGCCTGCAACGGCAATAAAGGCGGTCAACCCTGCTCTTACCGTAATAGCAGAAAGCGGCGATGGTGATATGTATGGAGAGGGTGGAAACCATTTTTTGCATACAATACGCAGAAACCCGGACATAACCAATATCGTCCACAATAATATGGTTTATGGTCTTACGAAAGGTCAGGCCTCGCCAACCAGCCAAATAGGCTTCAAAACTCCTGTACAGGTAAATGGTGTATTCCTGGAGCCGTTCAATCCCCTGGCTGTGGCCTTAGCTCTTGATGCCTCTTTTGTCGCGAGGGCTTTTTCTGGTCACGCAGAGCAAACGAAAGAAATCCTTAAAAAGGCAATCGCTCATAAAGGCTATGCGCTTGTAGATATTCTTCAACCCTGTGTTTCATTTAACAAGCTGAACACCTATCAGTGGTTCAATGAGAATACATATTATCTTCAGGAACACGACATTTACGACAGAAGTCTGGCTTTCAATAAAGCTTTGGAAAATGAGAAACTTGGCTTGGGAATATTTTATGTGAATCCGAAAAAGTTAACTTTTGAACAGAATATTGGCATATACGAACAGGACCAAAGATCTTTATATGAACGCCGAACAAGTTTTGAAAAGTTGTCTGAACTAATCGATAAATTCAAAATAGCCGGCTGAAAGTCAAATAGAAGGGACGGCAGTTATGAGTAAAGAAGATTGTCTGCTAAAAAGCCAATGCATACCCTGTCAGGGCGGCATACCGCCGTTAAATCATGAAGAGTGCGAAAAGTTGCTTCAGCAGCTTTCGGCGGGCTGGCAGGTAATTGACGAGCGTTATCTTGAGAAAGAATATAAATTCAAAAACTTCAGACAAGCCCTTGATTTTGTCAATAGGGTCGGCGAGTTGGCTGAGACACAGGGTCATCATCCGGATATTTATCTTGCCTGGGGTAAAGTGAAACTGAAAATATGGACGCATAAGATTGACGGCCTGCATAAGAACGACTTTGTATTGGCAGCAAAAGCAGATGAACTGCTATCACCAGAGTAGCGTAGAAATATTGAAAGAAATATATAACTATGTGTAGTCAGGATATACAAAAAAAAGACGATTATGACATTTCCATAATACGACCTCAGGTGCGAAATGAAAACATCCGGATGAGGGCAAATGGAATGCCGCAATCAGGATTAAAGAAGATTAAAAAAGGATTACGAACTTTACATACCCTTGAGCTTATGGCAACGACTATTTACAGATTTCAAATTACAAAAAAGCCCTCTGAATACAATCGCCAGTTAATCGCTGCTATGCTCAATGAGATGACGCATTATCAGGATTTTCAGGTCAAGCTTTATGAATATGGCTTCAAGCCGGATATATTCAGGTGGGCATATTGGATTGTCGGCTTCATCTTTGGTTTCTGCTCACGACTTATGGGCGAAAGGGCGATTCTTAAAACCGGTATATGGGTGGAAACAAAAGCTGTTGCCCATTATAAGGAATTACTAAGTTCCATTGATTGGGACAATGATACCCGTAAGATAATCGAAAAAAACCAATCCGATGAATACGGCCATATCAGTCGATGGGAAAGTCTTCTTAAGTCAGATAAGGCATAAGGCAAAATGATATGAGCATCTTTAAGAAGAAAAAAAATCGTCCGGTGAAAAAGAAAATCTTATTCTTATGCACCGGAAACGCCTGTCGCAGCCAAATTGCTGAAGGTTGGGCTCGGCATTTGAAATCGGACGTTATCGAAGCATACTCAGCGGGAATCAGTCCAGCCGGAGTTAGTTCAAGGGCCATAGCAGTTATGGATGAAGCTGGAGTTGATATTTCAACCCAGACTTCAAAGCATGTGGATATGCTGAAAGAGGTTGATTTCGATTATGTTGTAACGGTGTGTGATAATGCCAGGGAACAGTGCCCGGTTTTTCCATCTCGAACCAAAAAAATTCATAAGTCATTTGAGGACCCGGCTTTTATGGTTGGCAGTAAAAATGAGATTATGGCCGCTTTTCGAAGGTTACGGGATGATATGAGGGCATTTGTAGAAACAATGCCTGAGAGTCTGGAAACCGAAAGTTTTTAACTGGATGAGGATGGATTATGGTTAGATGTCCGGGACAAGATCAGAGATTTTGGAAGCCTGAGGATATTTTTGAAGTGAAATGTCCCGGCTGTGACAAGGAAATGGAGTTTTTTAAAGATGAGCCGAAGCTTAAGTGCAAAAAATGCGGGCGGATTGTACTCAATCCTAAGATAAATATAGGTTGCGCCGAATGGTGTAAATATGCGGAAGAATGCCTTGGTATTATCAAAAAAAGCCGATTACAGGACGAATAATTCAGAAAACACAAGTTAATAGAGGATATCAGAGTGGTTTTGCGAAATATCGTAAAAATTGACGAGGAAAAATGTAACGGCTGCGGCGAATGCGTCAATGCCTGTGCCGAAGGTGCCATTGAGATAGTTAACGGTAAGGCAAAATTAATCAGTGAGATTTACTGTGACGGCTTGGGCGCATGCCTCGGAAAGTGCCCTCAGGACGCTATAACAGTAGAAAAACGAGAAAGCGCAGAATTCGATGAAGAAGCGACAAAGGCCCATCTTGGTGAAAAGAAGAGGCCGCGGAAGGGAGCTGATTTTGTGTGTCCGGGGATGATGGCTCAGTAGCTGCGAGGAAAGGCGGAAACGGGCGGGTCCGGAGTAGCGTCGTCACAAGTTAATCAGCCGTCAGGGTTTAGGGGGGCGTCGGATGTTAAGCAGGCATCAGGGGTTAGGGAGGTGTCGGAGGCTAAACAGGCATCAGGGGTTAGGGAATCATCAGCGCAGAAGGAGGCGTCAGAGGTTGGGCAGGCGTCAGAGCTTAGGCACTGGCCGGTACAGTTGAAGCTGGTTTCACCTGCCGCTAAGTACTTTGCAGATGCGGACTTACTGCTGGTTGCAGACTGTGTGCCATTTGCGATGGGGGATTTTCATAACAGGTTTTTGAAAGAGCACAGTGTTGTGGTCGGCTGCCCTAAGCTGGACGACAGCGAGTTCTATATCGAGAAATTAGCGGAGATACTTAAGTCTAATAATATCAAGAGCTTAACGGTGGTTCATATGGAGGTTCCGTGTTGTTTTGGATTGACTCAAGTTGCGAAAAAGGCCATTGGGCTTGCAGAGATTGGTTTGACTTTCGAGGATGTTACCATAGGATTAGACGGTGAAATCCGCAAAACAGAGGCTGTTGGGGCCTGAGAGGGGGTTAGATAAAGCCGGAGGGATTCAAGAGTAGAAACATACAGAAATAGGGGGGAAAGCAGAAAATATCCACTCGTTCGGTGAGGAAGGGGGGCTTGATATTGGGTTGAAAATGGGGGTGGGGGTTTAAAAAAAGTCAAAAAAATGAAAAAAAAACGACAAAAAGTTCAA
>CAZIKS010000002.1:11578-51637 GCA_964539795.1 uncultured Pirellulales bacterium | reverse complement strand
GATCAGAAAAGCAACACGCAGGAAATTCTCTGCCGAAGAGAAAATTCGTATCGTGCTTGAAGGTCTGCGCGGTGAGAACAGCATTTCCGAAATTTGCCGAAGAGAAGGCCTCGCAGCCAGCGTCTATTACAAGTGGTCCAAATCATTTCTCGAAGCTGGAAAAAACGGTCTTACCAAGGCTATACTTCGTGATGCCACCGGTGAAGAAGTGCGAGGGCTTAAGCAGGAAAACTCTGATTTGAAGAAGGCTGTGGCTGAGTTAGTGCTTGAGGTTCAGCGATATAAAAAAAGTCTCGGCATGTAAAAGGAGGAGATACCAACGAATGTGCAGAAATGACAAGATGAAATTTATACGCCTTATTGAAGGCTCCCAACTGTGCACCAGTGACGCCCTGGCAAAATATGATGTACCCAGAAGTACTTATTACCGCTGGAAGCGAAAGCTTCGCACTCAGGGCATAAAGGGATTGCAGGATAACAAGCCTTACAGAGCGAGAACTTGGAATCAGTTGCTGCCTTGGCAAATAGATAAGATCTTGGAGTATGCAACATTTAACCCTGAATATTCCAGCAGAGAGATAAGTCTGTATATTACTGACAATGAAAAATTTAGCGTTTCTGAGTCTACTGTTTACAGAAGGCTTAAAGAGCGTGGATTAATTCCTGAGCCAAAGATTAAAAGATTTCCTGCATCAGATGAATATCACAGAAAAACAACAGGCATAAATCAACTATGGCAAATTGATGCAACGTATCTGAAAGTTGACCGCTGGGGTTGGTTCTATCTGATCAGTGTATTGGATGACTACAGCAGAAAGATTCTTGCATGGCAGTTGCGAGCCTCTATGAAAGCTGAGGATTTCAGTGATGTAGTAGAACAAGCCTGTGATTTTACAGGCGTGGACAATGTTCCTGTGGAGAATCGCACAAAGCTGCTTAGTGACAATGGCTCAGCACTTGTTGGAAAAGACTTCGGTGATTACCTGGAGGCCAGAGGCATTGGCCATATATTTGCCTCGCCGTATCATCCACAGACCAATGGCAAGATCAAACGGTATCATCGCTCAATGAAGGAGCAGATATTTTTACATGTTTGGGAATTACCTGAAGAACTCGAAAAAGAGATAGTACGTTTTGTGGCTTGGTATAATTGCAGCAGATATCATGAAGCTATTGGCAATGTGACACCTGATGATGTTTACTTCGGCAGGCGGGAAGAAATATTGGAAAAACGAAAACAGTTAAAAACAAAAACAATTCTTGAAAGGAAAAGAATTAATTGTAAAATCATTGAAACCGGAGCTGAAATCGTCTCCTAATTTAAATGGCTATTTGTCTCATTCTTGCTGAAGACCTACATTGCCAGCCAGTATATGGATGTTATTAGAGATGTGGCTATAGACAAGTCGTAGTTATTTGATATTCTTCTTACAAAGTTATCGAGTAAAGAATTAGAAGAGTTGTAATAGTGCCTGAGAAGATATAGCTGAAATCGAAAATTTAGACGTGCTTTTAAAAATGAGCGTACAAAACATTAATGTTATTAATGTATAGCTTCCATGTCCAACGTAAAAGTATATATGTAGAAATATTAACACCCTTAGTTGTTGGAGAAAATTAGATGAAGGGTTTAACGGGTAAAACAATTCTAATAACCGGTGGGACAGGCTCTTTTGGTAAAGCAATGGTTGATCGGCTTTTAAAAACCGATGTTAAAGAAATTCGCATTTTCAGCCGTGATGAGCTTAAACAGGAATTGATGAGAATTGACTATAAAGAGTCTCGCCTGAAATTCTATATCGGCGATGTTCGTGACCGTGACAGTGTTGATAACGTGATGAAGGGTGTAGATTATATCTTTCATGCTGCAGCGTTGAAGCAGGTGCCGTCGTGTGAGTTTTTCCCTATTCAGGCGGTTTATACGAATATTCTCGGCGGCCATAATGTAATCGAATCCGCTTTTGTCTATAAAATAAAAACAATAGTATGCCTAAGTACCGACAAAGCTGCCTACCCGATAAACGCTATGGGTATGACAAAGGCTCTGCTTGAAAAGGTTGCCCAAGCCGCTGCCAGAACACCAACCCGTAATGATACAGTTGTTTGCTGCGTTCGTTATGGAAATGTAATGTGTTCCCGTGGATCCGTTATTCCATTGTTTATTGACCAGATCAAAAAGGGACTGCCCTTGACCGTTACCGTTCCTGAAATGACAAGGTTCTTATTGCCTTTAAGGGACTCTGTCGATTTGGTTCTGTTTGCATTTACAAATGCTAATCCCGGCGACCTGTTTGTTAAAAAAGCTGCTGCCTGTACGATAATTGATCTTGCCCAGGCGATTAAGAATCTTTTCAAATCAAATATAGAAACAAAAATAATTGGTATGCGTCATGGTGAAAAACTGTACGAAACGCTTGTAACAAAAGAAGAACTTCGCCGCTCTGAAGATATGGACGATTACTACCGTATCAGCCTTGATGACAGGAATCTCAACTACAACCTGTACTTCACCGAAGGTGATGAAAAAGACGCCCAGGTTGATGGTTATCATTCACATAATACTCAGCGGCTTGGCGTTGAAGCAGTCGAGGAGCTTTTGTTATCATTACCCTACGTTCAAAATGAATTAAAAGGATAGCTGTTGCTTTCAAACTATCGGCAACCAGAAAAAACAACTGTTTAATTCATATCAGAGTAAAAAAAGGCATTAAAATGACAAAGAAAAAAATTGGTATAACGGGGATGGCAGGTTTTGTTGGATCACATCTGCATGACTCTTTAAAGACAAAAGAAGACATAGAAGTTTTACCATTTGAAGATGGCTACTATGATAATCCTGAACAGTTTATTGACTTTGCAAAACAGGCTGACGTCATTGTTCATCTTGCAGGTGTTAATAGAGATGAGCCTGAAGTTGTTTATAAAAAAAATATTGAACTGATGGAAAAGCTGCTCGAATATGTTGATGCTTCAGGCAACAAGCCTTTTATTCTATTTTCTTCATCAACACAAATTGAGCGGGATAACGAATACGGCAAAGCAAAAAAAAAGGCCATGGAGCTTTTAGAGCAATGGACCAAGAAGAATAATGCCTCTGGGCTTTCAATGGTTGTCCCCAATGTCTTTGGTGATAGCAGTAGGCCTTTCTATAACTCCGTTGTTGCCACTTTTTGCTATCAGTTAACACATGGTGAAGAGCCGACCATATTAAAAGATGGTCAGATGACA
Organism: uncultured Pirellulales bacterium; assembly: GCA_964539795.1. GTDB lineage: Bacteria > Planctomycetota > Phycisphaerae > Sedimentisphaerales > Anaerobacaceae > CAZTKW01. The sequence continues at coordinate 48,409 of CAZIKS010000002.1, read as the reverse complement.
ATGATATATATAAATGATCTGATAGAGGATATTTTTAACCTGATCACTAAGCCAAAAGAAGGATACGATGTAGAATACATAAAACCAAGAGCCCAGTTAAAAGTATCTCAGCTTCTCGAACTTCTAAATAAGTATAAAGATTGCTATTACAGCAGGGGTATGGTTCCTGAGATTAAATCTGATTTGGAACGAGACTTGTATAATACATTTATAACATATATGGATGAAGCAGACTGGCAGCGTAATTTGAAACTTAATACTGACCAAAGAGGCAGCTTTGTTGAAGTATTCAAACTTGAAAAAGGTGGCCAGGTCTCTTTTTCGACAACAAAACCGGGCATTACAAGGGGAAATCATTATCATATTCGCAAAAATGAAAAGTTCTGCGTTGTAAGCGGACATGCCGGTATAAAACTTCGAAGGATTGGAACTGATAAAGTTATTGAGTATAAAGTTTCCGGCGATCAGCCCGCATGGGTAGAGATGCCCATTTACTATACGCACAATATAACCAATACTGGCGACACGGAACTTGTTACCCTGTTCTGGATAAATGAACATTTTAATCCGAACGATCCTGACACATATTATGAAGAGGTTTGAACAATGAAAGTAGTAACTATCTTAGGAACACGCCCTGAAATCATCAGGATTTCATCCGTAATAGCCTTGCTTGAAAAACATGTTAATCACATCTTGGTCCACACCGGTCAGAATTACGACTATGAATTGAACGAGGTCTTCTTCAAAGATTTGGGAGTAAAGAAGCCAGATTATTTTATGGATATTAACACGTCAAGCCTCGGTCATGTTTATGGCGACATAATGATTAAGGCAGAAGAAATACTAAGAAAAGAAATGCCCGATGCGGTTTTGATTCTTGGAGACACAAACAGTTCTATTGCCGGTATAATAGCCAAAAGATTAAAAATTCCACTCTATCATATGGAAGCTGGAAACCGCTGTTTTGATTTCAATGTGCCGGAAGAAATGAACAGGCGTATCATCGATCACATTAGTGACTATAACCTCTGTTATACCGAACATGCCAGAAGGCATCTTATAAGCGAGGGGCTGACCCATCAGCGAATTTATGTTACCGGATCTCCAATGAAGGAGGTGCTTATGACACACATGGACAAAATCAAAGCCTCGAATATTTTGTCTGATTTAAGTCTTGTGAAGAAAAAGTTTCTTCTTGCCAGTATCCACCGTGAGGAAAATGTTGATAACAGTGAAAACCTACGGAAGATACTCACGGCATTAGAAGCTCTTTGCAAAGAATTTAATATGCCTGTTATTGTTTCAACGCATCCTCGTACAAGAAAAAGACTCGAAACGTTGGGCAAAAAAGATATTTCCGCAAAGATTAAATTTATGAAACCGTTTGGATTTCTCGATTATGTAAAATTACAGATGAATGCTAAGTGTGTAATTTCCGATAGTGGAACAATTTGTGAAGAGTCCTCCATTCTTAACTTTCCAGCAATTACTCCGCGAAACTCTATAGAACGCCCTGAAGCAATGGATGCAGGTAGTATCATAACAACAGGGCTGGAGCCTGAAGTGATTGTTAATGCTGTAAAATTTCAGACATCTCCAGACGTGATGAAAAGAGAAATTCACGTGCCTGAGGACTACCGGATTACCAACACATCGCATCGCGTTGTTAAATTGATTTTAGGGACTTTCAAGCTCAGCCATATTTGGCATAACATCCGCTTTAACGACCTTTCCTAAATGGTTATAAAATGCGTATTTTATTCGTCGCACATTATTTTCAACCGGAACCAAATTTCTTCATTGGCTTGCCGTTTGCTAAAGAACTTGCCAGAAAAGGGCATGAAGTCCAGGTGCTTACCGGCTTCCCCAATTATCCCGGCGGCAAAATTTATGATGACTATCGTGTTAAATTGTTACATCGAGAAACACTTGATGGTATACCGGTAATTCGAGTGCCCCTGTACCCAAGCCATGACCGTTCATCGATAAAACGCATTTTGAGCTATCTGAGTTTATCTTTTTCCCAGGCAGCCATTGGGCCATTTGTAGTAAAAAAGGCTGATGTGGCGTATGTCTCTCAGGGGCCTGCAAGTATAGGCTGGCCTGCAATTGTTCACAAATTATTTCGTCGCATTCCTTTTGTGTATAACATCCAGGATTTGTGGCCGGATAGCCTGTTAAGCACAGGAATGTTTGGTAATAGCATCGGACTTAATATGATTAATGCCTGGTGTAAACTTGTCTACAAACGCGCTTCCAAAATAACGGTTATTGCGCCGGGAATGAAAGAAAGTTTAATTAATAGAGGCGTTCCTGCAAACAAAATTGATGTTATCTACAACTGGTGTGATGATGCTTTGATTTATCGTGGGGATAAGAATGAACAATTAGCCTCTTCGCTTGGAATGGCAAATAAATTCAATATAGTATTTGCCGGAAATATCGGCAAGGCTCAGGCAATGTGGGCGGTTCTTGAGGCAGCCGGACTTCTGGTCTCTGATTGCCCTGATGTTCAATTCGTTCTCATTGGCGGAGGTATAGAAGTTGAGCCGTTAAAACAAAAATCAAAAGATATGGGTCTTTCAAATGTCCTGTTTCTTGATCGTCGTCCTATATCTGAAATCGGGCCTATTCTTTGCTGAGACATCGTGATTGTTACTATCGGATTCTATCTCTTCCATAAGAACCTCAATACAGGGCTATCTTTTTTAAAGCATAAGCGTTAATTATAAAAAGAGCCGTTGATTAGTCAAGTTTTACAGATTTGTTTTTGGCGACGGTTCAATACGTCGTGATTTTACATATATAGACAATGTTATTGACTGAGAGAAAGACGCGATTAACAATTGTGAAGGTTATGAGATATACGGTCTTGGAGAACCACATCCCATAAGGCTTGATGAGTTAATAAGAGCAATCGATAAGGCACTTGTTAGAAAGACAACCATTAATCACTTATCAATTCCACCTGGAGATGTGAAACAGACTTATGCTGATATGTAAAAAGCCCTATCGAAACTTATGTATAATCCAAAAGTCGAGGTGAAAGAAGGATTGGTGGAATTTGTGAAATGGATGTGGAAAAATTAAGTGAAGCAACAAAGAATTGAGATTGAGATGATTAAAATTATTTGTGTATGTGGCGCAAGACCCAATTTTATGAAAATTGAGCCAATTATGCGCGCGTTTGATTCAAACGGCGGCTTTGAGACAATTCTGGTTCATACCGGGCAGCACTACGATGAGAATATGAGCAAACTCTTTTTCGATGAATTGGGAATTCCAAAGCCTGATGTAAATCTTGAAGTGGGTTCAAATAGTCAGGCTGTTCAAACGGCGGAAATAATGAGGCGTTTTGAGCCGATTGTGCTGGATTTTAAGCCGGATTACGTTCTGGTTGTTGGCGATGTCAACAGTACGATTGCCTGCGGGCTTGTTGCAGTTAAGCTGGGCGTAAAACTTATACACGTTGAGGCAGGCCTTCGAAGCTTTGACCGGACAATGCCCGAAGAAATCAACCGCGTTTTGACCGACAGCATCAGTGATTTGCTTTTTGTGACCGAACAATCCGGTATTGATAACTTAAAAAATGAAGGCATAGACTCAGATAAAGTGCATTTTGTTGGAAATGTGATGATTGATACCCTGATGGCAAATAGAGAAAAGGCACGGAAGTCGGATGTTTTGAAACGATTGGGACTTTCAGCGAAAGGATATGCGGTAATTACGCTGCACAGGCCAAGTAATGTTGATGACGTCGACAAATTTGAGCAGATTATTACAGCTTTCGAGCAGATTAAAAAGGAAATGAAACTTGTCTTTCCGATTCATCCACGTACCAGAAGTAATATAAAAGGGACAGATTTAGGCGACAGGCTCGATGCAATGGAAAATATGATATTACTTGAGCCAATTGGGTACCTGGACTTTTTGTGGTTGATGACTAACACAGCTTTGGTAATAACCGATTCGGGCGGCATACAGGAAGAAACGACGATCCTAGGTGTACCCTGTATGACACTTCGCGAAAATACGGAACGGCCGGTAACAATTACAGAGGGTACGAATCGGCTTGTGCATATTACTACTGATGATATTCTTAAAAATTATAAAGAAATCAGAGATTCAGGATTTGAGTGTTCCGGTCGAATACCAAAATTCTGGGATGGTCGTGCGGCGAATAGAATCGTTGACGTCCTTCTATCTTCCAAATTTTAGCTTATAGCCTGGTGTTTCTTGCTTGAGGATAGTCCGGGTTCAAGGCGACGGCCTTATCATTGGAGTTTAGGAATAATATGATAACGCAAACGATGATAGATTTGGACAATCAAGATAGGTGTGCGCAGGCCTTTTCGCAACGGGAGTACACTATCCTAAACGACCAAAACAATAACTACTTGCCATTATTTGACTTATGACGCGACAGTGGTGGCCAAAAGCATAAAAAAACAATTCGCCATAAATGCGGCCAGCGGTTTCTTTGCCCAGTTTACTTTAGCTGGAGTTGGCTTTATTATCCTGCCGTACGCGATATGGCGGCTGGGCGATGAAGCATACGGCCTGTTTCAATTGGCCAGATCTGCGCTAGTATTTTTCATGTTCCTTCAAATGGGAATGGGCCCGACACTGGTGCGTTTTTGTTCGAAGGCAATCGCAAATAAAGACCATGAAGATATTCGTAAAGTCAGCAGTTCTGCGCAATTGATTTTAGGCGTTCTCGGTTTTATTGGTGTGGTAGGTGTGGCGATTATGATACCGTTTTTTCTGCGGATTTATAAAGTGCCGGAGGAACTGGAACCTGAGACAATAGGTCTGCTTCTTTGTATGGCTGCATCACTTTTTCTGAATATGCTTTTTATTGTTCCCAATGGATTGTTGTTGGGATGTAATCGTTACGATGTCGCAAATGGCATTGAAATTGTGGCTAATTTATTGCGGTTGGGATTAATCATAGCATGTTTTGAACTCATAGGCCCATCGATATGGCTGATGGGGCTTTGCATGTTCTCAACTCAGCTTTTCCGATTTACGGTATTTTTTACCTTTGCTTATAAATACCTGGGGAAAGTGGTTTTCTTTTCTGTTAAAGCAATAAATAGAGAATCGCTGAAATCCCTGTTTAGTTTTGGTGCATTGAATTTAGTCAATATTATAGCGAACTATTTTGTTATTCAGGGTCCCATATTGATTATTGGTGCAGCGCCGGGCCTTGGGCCAAAGGCAGTGACGCTATTTTCACCGGCTATCTTAATAGCGACTTCCTTGCAGGCTTTCCTGGGTCAGATGAGCAGGCCATTGGTACCCCTTGCGAGCAAAGCGCAGGCCGATGGGAATACTCGACGCCTTGGCCAAATGGCGGTACAAGTTGCTGGTGTTATTGTAAGCATTGGTTTACTAATTGTTCTTCCATTAACTATCTATGGTCAGGAAATTATTGGACTTTGGTTGGGACAGGCAAAAAGCTATCTATGGCTTTTGATAGCCATAATGGCTGTCGGGATAGTTATATCGCGTTCCGCAGCAGCGTTATCGTATATTGCATTAGGAGGCGGCAGCATATTGCCGGAAGTTTACAGCCAGGTCGTTTTGGGTTTTATAACTTTTGCAGGTGTTGCTGTTGGTGCAATGGTATTTCAATGGGAATTATTATTAATCGGTATATTTATGACGATTGTGCGTTGCTTGAGATGTGCAGTTTATTTGCCCTGGGCATACCGCAAGGCATTTAGTTTTGCGATGAGTGAGTATGTTACTAAAGTATATATTAAGCCGGTATTGATTTTTTTGATTATTCTGGTTGCAGGCAGATTACTTCGAGTTTCAGAATTTGAAGGTAATTATTTTTGGCTTATTTGCCAATCCATAATTTTGTTTGCAGCGTATGGAGTAGCGGTCTTTTTACTTGTTCTACCCGAGAGCATTAAATCTAAAGCGTTGAAGCTGATACGAAGATAAAAGGTGTATTTAATATGAAAAGCAGATTATCTTTTTCCAGAATAGCAAGTGCAATAAAGGCTATATTGGCCAGTCTGGCCTTGTACATATTTGCCGGGACTTCCTTGAAACGCCTGCGGCTGTTGTGTCTTAAATTTGCGGGTGCGGATATTGGCAGGGATGTAATAATTAGAAAAAATTGTGAAGTAAGAAATCCCAAAGGGCTCAAAATACAAGCAAAGGTATCAATTGGTAACAGAGTCTTATTAGATGCTCGGCGGGGTTTAGAAATTCAAGAAAGTGCTGTTATCGCAACAGGGGCGATTATCTGGACGCTGCAGCATGATTATAATGATGTTAATTTTAAGTCAGTAGGTGCCCCTGTAACAATTTGCCATCATAGCTGGATTTGTTCCAGAGCAATAATACTGCCAGGCGTAAATATTGGCGAGTATGCCGTGGTGGCCTCTGGAGCGGTAGTGACAAAAGATGTGCCTGCCTATGCTATTGTTGGCGGTGTTCCTGCTAAGATAATAGGTCATAGAGAAGAGAAAACCTACAATTATTGAGGTCGGTATATGGACAAAAAATACCATATTATTCCATATATGATTTTTATAGTATTGCTTCTGAACTCTGTAATAAGGTTTTTGTTGGGCAATTTGGGTGTGGATGTGTTGTTTGTGGGGTCAGTTACCAATGGCTTACTAATGGCTGTGCCATTTGGATTTATTCTGGTGAATTTGCAGGAGATTTATTTGAGAAAAAGTAATCTTTACATAAAGTTAATTATTCCGTGGATATTTTTTATGTGGCTGACTTCTTTTGGACTTCTGGCACAATACTCCTTCAGAGACACGCTGCGGGTTTTTTGTTTTCAGAGCGGCCCTTTGCTTATGTTTTTATGTTTTTATATACAAGGAAAAAGTTGCACAGCCAGAAATTTCAAAACGAATCAAAGATTGTTTTTTATTCTAACACTGCTTACAACATATTTCTTCAGCTTTGAACTTGTTACGGGAAAAACGTATGCTACCGACGACCTCCTGAGGGTCGGAAGTGTGTTGTTTTTAACAATGCTTTTGCCATGGATTTCAATCCTTAATAACAAGGCTCTGAAATACATTTTGCTTGCCGGCTTATCCTGCCTGGCTTTGTTCTCAATGAAAAGAAGTGCGTTAGCACAGATTTCTGTAGGCGGTTTTTTTTATATCTTAATTCAAAATATAATTATCGAACAAAGAAAAAGAGGATTTTTTTTATTACTACTCCCTTTTGTTCTGCTTGGTTTGTTCCAAATTTTGTCTTATGTTAACCGTTCAACCTCAGGGGCACTTTTTGAACGTATCCAATATGCTCAATTGGATAAAGGCAGTGGCAGATTATATATTTGGGCCGACTTATGGAGGGAGTACAAAACGTGGCCATTTATCAATCAGGTATTCGGAAAAGGATATTATGTAACACGTGAACTTTTAGGAAAAATGCGGGCACACAATGATTATATTGAGGCACTTTTGGGATATGGAGCAATAGGGTTTTTGCTAAATGTTTTTTTTAGTATTTGCTTGTCCATTAAAGCGGCAGGGATGGTATTACGAAGGCATCCTTATGCGGCGTCATTTGTTTTTGGGACAATCTCTTTCTGGATTGTAAGTTTGGTGAGTTATAATCTCTACTACATGCTTTGGTCTTTATACTTACTGGCGTTTCTGGGTTACATTTGTGGAATTGACCAGCAAGACCAAGATTTTCGTACGTTTTATCCTGATTTAACTATAATGGAGTTACACCAGTTACGACAGGAGGGTTTTCCGTTAACAGAAGTGGAACAGTTTGAAAGTTTTGGTTGAGAAGGGTTTAAGTATTTGACTGCCAACAGGTATTGAATTATAAAAATTGAAGAAAAATGAAAGTACTGGTGGTATCATCAATTAAGAAACTTTTAGCAAAGAGACTATGAACATCGGAATGCTTACACACCATTGGCCTCCCAATTTCGGAGCTAATCTTCAGGCTACTTCCACATTTCTCCTGTTAAAAAAACTGGGACACCACCCCATTTTTTTGAACTATCGGCCTCCCAAGCTGGAAAAGAAGTACCGTTCTCTGGTCTCCGCGGAGCAATATCAGCAGCATGTGGAACATGCCAATCGGTTCTATGAGCAAACCGATGTCTTACGTAGCGAAGAGGATATGGCAGCCTGCTGCCAGGATTCTGATATTGACTTGGTGCTGGCTGGAAGCGACACGATTCTCCGAGTTCGCAAAAAAGAGCAAACGGAGGAAAACCGCTTTCCCAATCCTTTCTGGATGCTATGGACGGAGAAGGTCAATCCTAGGCCGAAAACCGCCATGATTTCCGCTTCGTCGGAAGGAATATATTACCGGCTTTTCAGTAAAGCTGTGAAGCAAAAGATGGGTGAGGCATTGTTACGTCTTGATTCCATTGCTGTCAGGGACCGCTGGACGCAAAATATGGTGCGTCATTTGACTCATGGGCGTATTACTCCACCCATCACGCCCGATCCGGTTGCGGTGTTGAATAACCTGCTCCCTGATTCACTGCCGGAAGAAGTCGAACCCAAAGCGTTAAGCAAGCAGTATGTATTACTGCACTTCAGTCCCCGTCTGTATCCGGTCTCCTGGATCAAGGAATTTGTCAATCTGGCGCATCAGCAGCATCTTCAGGTATTTAGTCTGCCGAAACCATCTGGTATGATCAATCTGCCGGTGGACCGGCAATTACCTCTGCCTATGTCGGCTCTGGAATGGTATTTCTGGATTCAACATTCCAGAGGCCTGATATGTACTGCGTTCCATACGGTGACCAGCTGTATTTTTAACGATGTACCCTTTTTAAGTATAGACACGAGCTCGCCGACACTGCTGAAATGTTTAGCGATACGGAAATCCAGCAAAGCCTACGATGCGTGTATGAACGTCAACATGAGCGGTTCGTCCTATTTGCCGTTGCAGGCACGACTGCTTTTGTCACCCAAGTTGGCTTTGCAGAAATTGTGCGAGGTGCCCACCGGTGCCTATGAGCCTTATGCATCCAACGCTACGCAGGCGTATGAAGATTATTTACGAAATATGGTGCAGAATTTTTCTTGAGCATAGTCTGGGTTCAAGGCGACGACCTTATCATTGGGGTTCAGGTTTTATAATGTCTTTTCATTATGTGATAATGAATTAATTGAAAAAGGTTGCGTGGAATTCTTATGATACCGATGAATTCAGTGAATAGAAAATTGTGTTGTATTGTTTTTTTGTTATGTTTTCAATACTGTTGTGCTGAGACGTTTACTAAAGATGAAATTGTCGCAAAATTATCTAAGTTGAAATCGCTACCGAAAGTACATTATTCGTCGCCTTGGCCGAGAGAGCTGTTGGACAATCCTAACAACAGGTTGCTGTATGAATGTGCGCGGATAACAAATTCGGTATCTATTTCTGGCCGGCTGGCAACGATGGTGCAGGTACGCACGGCGGTCTATACCTGCGCCCGAATCAATAAAACCAATCCCGATATTCCGCTGACCATTGGGGTTAACTATAGTCCTTATCACTATGAACTGGATCCGAACGTACCTCCGACGTATCGTGGGCCAAGCTATCAAAAGGAGTTGGATGAATTCGAGAGCAGGCTTGTTGCTATAAGAGATTGGATTCAAAACTATAACATTTACTATAAAAGCCAGGTTAAGGTCGGTGCGGTGCTGCTGGACATGGAGCGTTTTCGTGTTCGGCCAGGCGATGAGAAGTGGAATGAGGGGATGCGTGAGGCCCTGGATACAATACATCTTAAAACATCTGAAATTTATCCCGATGCATATATCGAATGGTTCGGTCGCGGAATGTGGTGGAAAAGCAAAGATTCGCCTTGGGGCAAAACCCCATATTTTACAGGTAAAGAAAAGTTGTCCAGCTTGTCCTGCTCGCTGTATTCCGTACCGGAGATTGGACAGACGCTCGAAACATACCGCAGAACTGTCCGACTGGCCGATGAACTGAAAGTCGAAGACGTAATACCGTATGTTTCTCTTGCAAGCGGCTACCGCAGAGATATTGAAGAAAAGTTTTGGTACGATCTGGATTGGGATTATGATGTGATCTACTCTTATTTGATCGGTCGGTATATCAACCATCCATGGTTTGGGCGACCTGAACCTGAGCGAGCGGAGCGATTTGCCCCCTTTAACAGGGCCAAAATCGTTGTGCTTTATCCGCCGCCCTTTGATCCAAGAACGCCCCATTGGGGGAAACATTTTATCGCGTATGCCCGAGGTGCCAGGTCAATCAAAGACCTTTCGGATTTGGGATACGAAGGAGGTAAACAGTAGGCGAGACGGACTGCTCAATGAGATGCTACATTTTGAGGACTCTTCAGAAAGTAGTATTTGCATGAAGGTTGGCATATTGATATATCATAACACGGCGAATTATGGCGCCGCTTTTCAGGCGTATGCAACCCAGGAAAGGCTTAATCAGCTGGGTATTGAAGGCGAAATCATCAACTATACGAATGCTTACCGAAGGGGGCTTTAAGGAATCAAAAAACTGTTTCTCAGAGGTTTAAGGAATGGCCAGGTGTTGGCCAAGGTGAAAACGCTGGCGGGCGCTCCTTTGATTGAATTGCGCGAAAAGCTATTTGATCAGTTTTATCGCAAACGGCTTAAGCTGAGCAAAGAAGAATATTTCAGCGGCAATTACAATGCGGTCAACCGGCAAAACGGAAGTAACTGAGGTCGAATGATTTTATTCTTATATTCCACTTGGTGAAAGGTGAAATGGGAGGTGCGACATGAAACATCCAGATGCATGTGACGAGCCCCAAAAATCCACTCAAAACCTGCGAGTCTCCGCGATTTGCACAACCCTGAATTGTGTTGAAGGGCTTCGGGAAGCGATTCAGTACTTCGCCGAAAGATGCTTCAATGGCTTGTTGGATGAAATAGTAATTGTTGACGGCGGGTCCAAAGACGGGACATGGGAGGTACTAGAAGAGTGTGCCGAGAGACTGGATAAGTTCCATGTACACCGCTTGGAAGGCGCAAATATCTCGCAAGGGAGAAATTGTTGTGTCGCCCATGCAAATGGAGATGTGATCCTAATCTTTGACAGCGGATGTTCCTATGACGACGACTATGTCAACCGGATGATTTCTCCCTTCTACGAACACTTGCCACCGGACATGGTAGGGGGGGTGACGGTTCACATCGGCAAGACACCTTTTGAAATGGCTCTTGCCAAACTCGGGTCCGGCTCGACGTCTATGTCTTCTCACCGCTGTACAGCGTATTTCAGAAAAGTGTTTGACGCCTTGGGCGGCTACAGGGAAGATGTTCCTGGCGGGGAAGATACTCATTTCAATACATTAGTGCTGAAAAACGGATACTCCTTCAGACAGGTGCCAGAGGCGAAAGCTTACTGGCGAGTTAGAGGAAACTTGTCGGCCTGTTTCAAAATGCTTAGAAGGAATACCCGTGGGATTATCGCCCTAGGAGAACCATCGGGTTCTGGCGTAAGATATATCTCTGTGGCCCTTTATGGGGTGCTTGTGTTCTCGATTGTGTTAGCATTCATATTTCCATGGGCATGGGTGTTAGCCCCGGCCATACTCCTTAGTTACTGGATCTTTCGATTGTTTCGAAAAGATAGATGGCGTTTTTTCGTCAAACCCCAAAGGTTCCTCTATGGAATTCTCGTAATCACTACCTTGGACGCTGGTACGGTGGCAGGTGTAGTTTTAGGTCTGAAAGACAGGTTCAGCAGCAAACAAATGTGATGTAAAATAACTTGAAATAAGGTTTGTTATGGAAATACTCAGGAAACTTGAAAAGTCCATAGTTTTTACAATTAAAAATATTATATCGCCCTGGAATCCCCCCTTGTGCACGAGGTTCATGCTGAGCTATTTCAGACATCGCGGCATGAAGATACATGGGCAGCCCAACTACCTTTCGGCAAAGATATGGTTTGATGGCGCGGATTATTCGCTGATTGAGCTGAACGATGGCTGCACGATTTCCTCAAATGTGCGTATCCTGACGCATGACGGGGCTCCCTATACCATTGGTCGCGGGCTTGGGATGCAGTTTGAGACACCGCTTGTTATATTTCGTCCCGTTCGGATCGGGCCATTTGCCTTCATAGGAACTAACTCTGTTTTGATGCCCGGGGCGGACATTGGAAAGGGCGCCGTGGTAGGTGCCGGGTCGGTGGTTAGGGGCAAGGTTCCGCCGTGGACCATTGTAGTGGGCAGCCCGGCGATACCAGTTGGCGACAGCCGGGATTATCTCCAGCGACAACTTGAACGAGCTGGGCGTGATGATCTCCTTGAACAGTTCAACCAACTAACAAAACAGACACGAGAGAGCGAAGACACTGAAAAGAAATAATACAAGAGTTGACTGTCGCAATCGAGTGGCGGAGGCGACAACAGCAAAACCAGAGAGCTTAAAAAGAACATCGATGAGAAAAAAAGCTAAAACTGCTGCTGTTGTTCGCGGAGGTGAATGGGATACCACTCAGGCCGCTCCGCGCACTGTGAGGACTCTGCGCGATATTGGTTTCAGAGTGACGATACTTTGTTGGGATTTTACCGGGAAAAAACCTGCCCGCGAATTTGTTGACGGTTTCGAGGTTATTCGGTATCAGCGAAAAATAGGTCAGGCTGGCGTTAAGTTTATGTTATCGTGGCCTTTCTGGTGGATTTGGCTGCTTCGCCAGTTTTTCCGTGGTAAGTTCGATTTCCTCCACGTAATGAACTTAGATTGTGTTGTTCCTGCGGTCCTGTCCCGATGCATGTTAGGCCATAAGATCGTATATGATATTCGTGACGCCTGGGGATTGTGTCTTTCGGGGTTTCCTTTTCCAATCCCACAGTTTTTTACTCTGCTGGACCATATATTCTCCGCCCTTGTTGATGGAATATTGCTTAGTCAGGGCGACGTCAAGTTCTGCGCTGCCTACCACGGATATTTTGCGGCGCGGCGAGTCCCTGTCATTCAAGTCTTGAATGTCCCCGAAAAAGACTTCGGAGGTTCGGGGTATCAACCCCCTGACGGCCAACCGATGCGGATAAATTATAGTGGACGCATCTCGTCATTAAGAGGGGCTGAGCAACTAATGAAAATCGTCGGTAAAAGCGACGATCTTCGGTTACACGTGTATGGAAAATGTACGAACAGCAACCTTCAGGAAAAGCTGAAGAATGCCGATAATGTTGACTTTGACGAGCAGGTTCCTTTCGAAAAGGCCATCGAGTACCTTGATGCCGACGATGTTGTAAGCTTGCTGTACGACCCATCGCAAAAGGTAGTGTTTGTGGCCAGTGCCAATAAAATGTTCGAGGCGATGATGATGGGCAAACCGTATATCTGCACGCACGGGAGCTACCCTGCGATTGTCGCGGAACGGTATCAGCTTGGATGGCCCGTGGACTACTGCAACCCCACCGCTGTCGAGGCTTTATTGCACGACCTGGCGGCTAATCCGCAAAAGCGTATTGAGGCCGGACAAAATGGTCGCCGAGCCTATGAAACAAATTTTCGCTGGTCGCAACAGCGGGAAAATCTGGAGCGGCTGTATCGCTATCTTTTGAGAGATTTCACGATCCAGCCTCGCAAAACGCACGGCTGGTCACTATTTATCGGAACAGTCTCATAGAGGAAGGGACAACAAAATCATGAAACAAGTGCTACAAAACTTAAAGACCGGTGAATTGGAGATAGCTGAAGTTCCCGTTCCTGCTATCAGGGCGGGAAGTTTGTTGATAAAGACCAGCAAGACGTTAATATCAACCGGAACCGAAAGAATGCTTGTAAACTTTGCTAAAAGTTCTCTTGTCGGCAAAGCAAAACAGCAACCAGAAAAGGTTAAACAGGTAATAGATAAAATTAAAACTGATGGTCTAATACCGACACTTCACAGTGTATTCAATCGACTTGACGAGCCACTACCGCTTGGTTACTGTAACTGCGGAACAGTTGTTGAGGTTGGCTCCGATGTTGAAGGCTTTGCCGTTGGCGACAGGATTATAAGCAATGGCCCTCACGCTGAATTTGTATGTGTGCCCAAAAACCTCTGTGCTAAAGTGCCGGACAATATTACTGATGATACTGCTGTATTTACCGTTCTGGCTTCTATCGGTCTTCAGGGCATAAGGTTATTAAACCCCACCTTTGGAGAAACTATTGTTGTTTCCGGTCTCGGTCTTATCGGCCTGATGACTGTTCAGATGCTTATTGCCAATGGCTGTAAGGTTATCGGGATAGACTTTGGCAAAGACAAAATTGCTCTTGCCCAAAAGTATGGCGCACAGGCTATTGATTTGTCAATCGGTGCCTATCCGGTGGAAGCTGTTATGGCTATGACAAATGGTATCGGGGCTGATGGTGTTTTAATTGCCGCGTCAGCTAAAGATGACCAGATAGTTCACCAGTCAGCACAGATGTCCCGGAAAAGAGGACGAATAATTCTTGTCGGTGTGGTCAATCTTAATATTGAAAGGTCGGATTTCTATGAAAAGGAATTAACTTTCCAGGTTTCCTGCTCGTATGGACCAGGCCGATATGATAATAAATATGAAAACGCTGGCCAGGATTATCCTTATGGCTTTGTGCGATGGACTGAGCAGAGAAACTTTGAAGCGATACTTAATTCAATGTCAGCAGGGAACTTAAAGGTAGATGAGCTTATTAGCGAAAGGATCGATATAGCTCGAGCTGACAAGGCATATAAGATGCTTACGGAAGATGCTTCAAAGATGGCTTTGATTTTGACATATCCACAAGGCAAAACGGAACGCAAAAATACGATAAGATTTAAAGTTGCTAACAAAAATTTGTCACCTGTTTCAAAAGTTGTTTTGGGGATTATTGGCGCAGGTAATTTTGCAAAGATGACAATGCTTCCTGTTCTTAAAGAATCTGGCGCAAGGCTTAAAACAATCGCTGATATTGATGGTGTTACCGGTATCCATTCGGCAAGGAAGTTCGGTTTTGAAATTGCAACCAACGATTATAAACAGTTATTAGAAGACGGCGAGGTTAATACTGTATTTATTACCACTCGCCATGACCTTCATGCCAAAATGGTTATTCAGGCTCTTGAAGCTGGCAAAAATGTGCATACCGAAAAGCCATTATGTTTGAATAAAGATGAATTGCAACAAATTAAGGCTAGTTTAAGCGAACATCCTTCTCAGCAATTATTTGTTGGTTTCAACAGGCGATTCTCACCACATGCGGTAAAAATAAAACAGCTCGTTTCTTCGCTTACAGCACCATTGTGTATGAACTGGCTTATCAATGCCGGCACGGTACCGTCTGATGTATGGATACAGAATAGTAAAGTCGGTGGAGGAAGAATAATAGGCGAAGGATGCCACTGGCTTGATTTTATGCTTTATCTTACAGGTTCACCAATAAAACGTGTTTCTGCAACTATGCTTGGACAGAACTGTCAGGAGGAAGTTAAAACCGATAAAATGAGCATAACGGTCTCGTTTGAAAATGGTTCCATCGGTACTATTCATTATTTTGCTAATGGAAACAAGAGCTATCCGAAAGAAACATTTGAGTTGTTCTGTCAGAATAAAATTTTAAAGCTTGACAATTTCAGAAAGCTTACAGGATATGGCTTTAAGAGTTTCAAGAAGATGAGCCTGTGGTCTCAGGATAAAGGCCATAATGAGCAATTCAAATCTTTTATTAAACGAATTAATGAGGGGGGCGACCCTCTAATACCTTTTGAAGATATTGAAAATGTAACTCTGGCAAGTTTTGCGGCAATGGAGTCCGCACAAAGCGGCGAGACAATTAAGTTTTAATTGGATTGGTATTGTTGAAAATTAAAAATACAATAAAAACAATCTCAAACAAAGGGCTTGGGTTTTGCGTTTTCAGGGTGTGGTATGAATTTGCCAAATTGAGCGGAATACTAAAAAGAAAATTTCCTGCGGTAAAATGGAATGAAATTAATCCTGATAAGTTAATAAAAACAGACCAGTCAATTTCATTAAGTAAAATTGCTGACAGTTGCAACACATTCTTTTTTGCCCCGAATAACTTACCGTCTTACAACTCTGATGAAAATCAGAAACTTTTAGCATCTGCAGAAAAGATATTAAACAACGAATTTCAATATTTTTCCAATGAATTTAAAAGTCTTGGCTCTGGTCCGGATTGGTTCATTAATCCATTTACAAATGCAAAAGGATACGGCAAAAGGCACTGGTGTGATATCAGACATTTCGATCCTGAAGTTGGCGACATCAAGTTTATCTTGGAACCTTCACGATTTGGGTGGGTTTACACTCTTGCAAGAGCTTATGCCTTTACAAAAAATGAAAAATACGCTAAAAATTTCTGGTTGATTTTTGAGTCATGGTTAAATAGTAATCAACCAAATATTGGGCATAATTATGTATGTGGGCAAGAATGTGCTATTAGAACGATGGCCATGTGTTTTGCATTGTTTGTTTTTGACAAATCAAGTCATTCAACCAGTGAAAAAATCGAATCTATTTTGAAAGCAATATATGTTCATGCAGATAGAATCGAAAAAAACATTTCTTATGCGATATCAACAAAAACTAATCATTCAATAACTGAAGCTGCGGGTATTTATACAGTCGGGCTGCTTTTTCCTTTCTTTAAGAAATCCGAGAATTGGAAAAACAAAGGCAAAAAGATATTAGTTAAAGAAGGATTAAGACAGATATATGATGATGGTTCATACATTCAACACTCAATGAATTACCATCGTTTGATGTTGCAGGATTATATCTGGGTTTTAAGACTTGCGGACATAAATAATGAGCAGTTCCCCAAGGTATTGACCGAACGAGTTAAGAAAGCTGTTGATTTTATTTATCAACTTCAAGATGATGACTCCGGCAGAGTTCCCAATTACGGCGCAAACGACGGTGCACTGATAATTCCGTTAAACAATTGTGATTATCTTGATTACAGGCCTGTTATACAATCAGGTCATTATTTATTTAATCAAACTAAATTGTATGAATCCGGCCAATGGGATGAAGATTTGACTTGGTTATTTAGCAGCGAATCTCTAAAAAGCAAAAGAGCCAGCGTGCCAAAGGTTAATCTTAAAGCTTGCGAAGGTGGTTATTATACCATAAGGAACAAAAATAGCTGGGCAATGATGCGATGTCATTCCTTTAAGGATAGGCCTGGTCATGCTGATATACTTCATCTGGATTTATGGTGGAAAGGAGTTAACATACTGCGGGACAGCGGCAGTTACTTATATAACTGTCCAGAAAAATGGCAGAAATATTTTATGGGGACATCTTCACATAACACAGTTGTAATTGATGATAAAGATCAGATGGTAAAGGGAAATTTGTGGAACTGGTTCGAATGGACCAAATCTAAATTTTTGGGAATATCGGAAAAAGACGGCGTTATGAAAATGTCTGGCGAACATTATGGATACGAAAGACTTGGCAATAATATAATTCACAAAAGAGATGTTTATGCTGCTGATAATTATTGGATTATAATTGATAGCATTTCGGGACAAGGCAAACACAAAGCTGAGCTTAATTGGCAATTATGTGATAAAGATGTCTTTGTTGACAAAAATAATTGCAGCATAAAATTTGATGATATACAGATTAATATAAAAGTTATCGCAGATATACAAATTGAATTAAAGTATTATTTTGGTAATAATGAAATTCCTTTTGGTTTCGAATCATTATACTATGGCCAAAAGCAAGGCGCTAATTCTATAAAAGCTGTAATTAATAAAAACTTGCCGATACAATTTATTACAATAATTAGTTTGGACAGCAATATTGATAATTTTAAATATAATAAAAGAAATAAAGTTTTAGAATGGCAAAGAGGCGACGGTTCAGGAATAAGCAATATTAAATTGGATGAATTGCTCAGGAGATAAAACTGCATATTTTAATTGTTCATCAATATTTTTTTACATAGTAATCGTCAACCGGCACCGGCGTTGCGTTATTCTGCAGGAGCAAAGCTGCCTGCTCGATTTGTGTCGCCTGTCCGTCTCGGAGGTACTATTAAAAACATAAGCCTGACTAAAGACAATAAAATATCATACGATCTTGAGTTGTCGAAACAACATCTGATTTCTCTAAATCCTATTGATGCATTAAGTAAGAATACCTTTGCTTTTATCTAATGTTTAAAACTATTATCCGAAAGGAAAGTACGCGATGAGATTAGTGTATATTCACCAATATTTTTGTACACCAAACGGCTCCAGTGGAACACGCAGTTATGACGTCTGTCGTCACCTTGCAGATATGGGCCACGAGGTGACCATGATCTGTGGTGTTCTTGATGTAGGAGGACTTAAGCCACTGCCATGGTATAAACTCTTTCGCAAAGAGCAGATGGCTGGTTTTAATATGATCGTCTGCAATGTTTGGTATTCAAATCATCAGGGCTTTTGCGGCAGGATGTGGGCATTTCTTTGGTTTGCTTTCTTAGCAACATTTGCAACTTTATCAGTTGGCAAGCTGGATTTAGTCTTCGCCACACATACCCCTCTGACAGTTGGAATTCCGGGATATATAGCCAGTCGGTTCAAACGCGTACCTTTTATCTTTGAAGTGCGTGACCTTTGGCCCGAAGGTTGGGTTATAATCGGGTTGGCTAAAAAAACTGGCATTCTTATCAGAATAATGGCGGTTTTAGAAAAGTTCTTATACAAACATGCTGATAAAATTCTGTTGGTCTCTAAGGGTTTTGAGGATAGGCTTATTGAACGGGGATATCCACAAGAGAAACTCGGGACAATACATCTTGGTGCCAATGGAGAGCTATTTTGCGAAGTTAAACCTAATGAAGAATTTCGTCGAAGACACAATTTGGAAAACAAGACTGTGGCTGTTTATACCGGTGCACATGGCTGGGGTAATGGATTGGATTATATTTTGGA
Source organism: uncultured Pirellulales bacterium (assembly GCA_964539795.1). Classification (GTDB taxonomy): domain Bacteria; phylum Planctomycetota; class Phycisphaerae; order Sedimentisphaerales; family Anaerobacaceae; genus CAZTKW01. The sequence goes on along the minus strand of CAZIKS010000002.1, from coordinate 29,521 downwards.
TGCGGCCAGCCTCCTGAAAGACAGGGAAGATATAGTGTTTATGATGATTGGTGGGGGCAGAGAAAAGCCCCGCTTAAAAAAACGGGCAGAAGAGATGGGGTTGAAAAATGTCCGTTTTATAGATAGTGTTCCTAAAACTGAATTACCAAGTATTTTAGCAATTTGCAACATTGGTTTAATGTTCCTGCGAAATGTAGGCCCTGATAGAATGGTTACGCCAAATAAAATATTTGATTATATGTTTACAGGCCTACCCACTATTGTCAATTTTCGCGGCACAACCACAGAAATGGTTAAAAGTGAGCGTACCGGGATTTTCACAGACCCCGCTCGCCCTGAGGAATTAGTCGAAAAAGTTGTTTATTGGGCTGAACATCCGGAAGAAGCAAAAACTATTGGAAACAGGGCTCGTGAGATTGCCTATGCAAAATACGATCGACACATAATTGCCAAAGAGTTGTCTGGTGTATTTGAAGAAGTGAATCGACAATATAAACAAGGCACATAGAACTATATGATGTGCAGATGCCGGAATCAGTAACATCCGTATTGCGGATTATGAATAAAGTGCCACGAATTTTACAAATTTGTAACAGTTGACATCGATCTGATTTCTAAGGCCTGTGGTTTATACCGGACATTATGTTAGATGTTTTCAGAAACATTCTGAAATTTTTGAGTCATCATACTTATGGCGAATTTCTAAATAAGTTGTGGTGTGTAGCTGTCAAACCTTTATACGAAAGCTCCGCCCGCTACATAGTCAGACTCAATTTGCAATCTGCTGCTGACCCCGACCCAAACCTCGATACCAGGGAACTCACCGCCAACGATATAGACAAAATGCTTGAGGTTATGTACGTAGGCCGAACTGGGCTGGAGGAAAGATTAGCCCGAGGTGACCGTTGTTTTGCTGTTTTCAACAAAAACAAAATTGTTAGTTACTTCTGGGCACAGTTTGGCGTGAAAGATTTTTGCGAACTCCATCTGAAATTTAATCTGCATGCTAATCAAGTTTGGATGTATAACGCTATTACTGTAAAAACTGCCCGTGGCCGTGACATGTACCCAAATATTATTCGCTATATGGCAAATGTGCTAAACCAGTCAGGTATAGATGAAACCTTCATAGATGTTGACCCGACTAACACCCCTTCTCTGCGCGGTCTTGAAAAGGCCGGTTGCCAACGTGTTGCGCTTATTGAAATGAGAAAAATCTTATCAAAAATTAAATACAAAACGATCATTTCAGACAATGAGGCTTGGGGCCGGTTGTCCAAAGATAATCCACAGCTTCATTGTTTATTTGATGGTAAGGGGAAAGATTAATGGGTACAAAAATAGAGATTTTGAACACACCGGATCCTGGTTGTGATGCTTTCGTCAGACAAATACCAGGTGCCAAAATTTCTCACCTTTCCGCATGGGGCGATGCTGTTGCGCAAGCCACAGGCCTGAAAAACTTTTATTTAGTAGCGATTGACAATGATAAAATTCGAGGCGTATTACCTCTGACTCAGGTTCGCAGTCGTTTATTCGGTAACCGAATGATATCACAGGCTTTCAGCACCTATGGCGGACCACTTGCTGATTCTCCAAAAACTCGGGGTGAACTATTTAATTACGCGGTGAAATTGGCCACAACACTTAATTGCGAGTCAATTGAATTTCGCAACGTAGAACCATTACCATATGATGATCTTGAAGTACGTACGGGGAAGATATGTATGCAGCTATCTCTGCTCTCTGACCCCAATGAAATATGGAAAGCCCTCAAGTCCAAAACTCGAAATCATATCCGAAAGGCCGAAAAGTCAGGAATTACTATACACAGCGGTTCTCTGGAGCTGCTGAACGAATTCTATCATGTCTATACAATAAGAATGCAACAACTTGGAACGCCGCCTTATTCCAGCAAATTTATGAAAACAATTATGCAGACTTTTCCTGATAATTGTCGTATATTTACTGTCCGACTTGGCAACTTAACTGTTGGGGCCGGCTTAACTATTTCCTACAATGGCTTTGTTGAAATTCCATGGGCCGCAACCTTAGTCCAATACAATAAGTTGTGCCCGAACAATCTGCTTTATTGGCATATTATCAAACACTATTGCGTCAGCGGTGCCAAATGTTTTGATTTTGGCCGCTGCACCGAAAATGGACCAACATATCAGTTTAAAAAAGAATGGACAACGAAACCGGTTGGATTAAACTACCAATACTGGCTTGGCCCTAATGCTGTTTTTTCCATCTTAAGTCCGTACAATCCCAAATACAAAAGAAAAGTAGAGATTTGGAAAAAACTGCCATTGTGGGTAACGCGTCTGGTCGGGCCATATATAAGCCGAAACTTATCTTGATATTCACTTAGGCTAAATGAAGACTCAGCAAATTTTATCTACGCTAAACGCTTTAACTATTGACGTTGAAGATTATTGGAGCATTTTCTCGCGGGACTGGCTGCATATTGACACCCAGCCAAGTGATGCCGTGGTTAGAAATACCGAATGGTTTCTGCATACACTTGCGCAGCACAATGTTAAAGCCACGTTCTTCATATTAGGTGAAGTAGCGCAAAAATTCCCCGCACTTATTAAGAAGATTGCTGAACAGGGGCATGAAATAGGTTCTCACGGTTTTTTGCACAAGCAGCTTTTCAAGTTAAATGAGCAGCAGTTTAGAAAAGAAGTTACGAATAGTAAAAAAATGCTTGAGGATATTACTTCTACCGTAGTCTTAGGCTATCGCGCACCGGCTTTTTCTGTAATGCCTTCCACAAAATGGGCACTTGAAGTTTTGGCCCAGGAAGGTTTCAAGTACGATTCGAGCGTCTACCCCATCTCGGGCAAACGCTATGGCTGGCCTGGTTTTAGTAAAGACATATGTAAAATTGAATTAACGTCCGGCCGCAGTATTGTGGAGGTGCCAATGTCAGCAGTGACTGCTTTAGGTAGAGCATTTCCAGCTGCTGGCGGAGGTTATATCAGGCATTTTCCATATGTTGTCACAAAGCTTGCAATAAGACATATCCAGAAAAGCAGACCAGCTATAGTTTATATGCATCCGTACGAGATAGATGCTAAGCAGATTCAGTTCGAAACTGCTGATCTGTCGGAGCAGCAAAAAAAAAGTGCTTTAAAATTTCATCAGCTACAGTTATTGAACCGAGCATCAGTAAAAAAGAAGATAACCAAACTCTTGCGAGATTTCGAGTTCACAACACTAAGTAAAGTTATTGAGCAAGTCAGTATTACAAGCAAAATATTATGAGCGATGACGTTGTAATTCAGCATTTAACGGATAAACAGATTACTTCTGTGGCTGAGCTTCACATCCATGGGGTAACCACCGGCTTTATCAGCTCACTTGGTCTTGATTTTGTAGTGGCGTTATATGAGGCTATTTCAAAAGACCACAACAGCTTCTGTCAGGTAGCTCAGGATCATGGTGATACGATTGGATTTGTAGCTTTTACTGAAAATCTGAGCAAGTTGTTCAAATCTGCCATGAAAAATAGATGTACAAAATTGGTATTAGCTATCGGCTTGAGAGTGTTTCATCCTTCTGTTCTCAAACGTATAGTCCAGAATATCTTCTATCCGAGCAAAACTAAAAAACTCAATCTGCCTAAAGCGGAGTTGCTAAGCATTGTAGTTGAACCTTCTTATCAAGGTCGAGGCGTTGCGAAGCAACTATGCTTAGCCGGATTAGAGCAATGCCGCAAACGGGAAATTGATAGAGTTAAAGTCTTAGTTGCTGCTGATAACGAACCTGCTAATCGGTTATACAAAAAGTGCGGTTTCGAACTGGCTGTAAAAGTTGACAGCCATGGCATTTTAAGCAATATTTATGTAGCTGACCTGACCAAGCTTAAAGATGAATAAATTTCTAAAAGAATTTATCAACATTGTTTTTGCCTTGCCAGCTGTTCTATTATTATTGCCGGTTTCTGTGCTTATGGCATGATCAGTAATATTTCTATGAGATAGATGGTCAGAGGTTAGAAGTCAGATGTCAGAATTCCAGCGTAATCAGTGGTAAAAAGTAATTAGCATATTAAAATTATAATCTGTAACATCTATAAGTAATATTTGGTAGAACAGAATTGAAATGAGCGAAAAGATAATTCAAAAATGGTACGAACTGGCAAACTATGTTTTGGATTCTGCTGAAGCTATGTTTAACAACCGGCAGGTATCTCTATGTAGCTTTTTAGTGCCAGCAGGCTATCGAAAAAAACATATTTCTCTTGGCCGAAAAAAAATGTGTTAGGAATTTACATAAGAACGGCTATAAATTAGCCAGGGTTTCAGATTTTATTTTAGCGATTTTCCAGCATCGTTCTCGTGTCTGATTTCAGATGAAAAGGTTATCCGATTTAATTATTTCAATTCTCGCGATTTCCCTGCTTTTCCCGTTTTTTCTCGTTATATTTCTGGCTGTAAGACTCTCCGGCAAAGGGCCGGCAGTCTTCAAGCAGGAACGGGCCGGCAAGGACGGCAAGCCGTTTATCTTTTATAAATTTCGTACGATGAAGAACGATGCCGACCCCTTTGGGGCAAGTCCAAAATCCGCTGATGACCCAAGACTGACAGGAATAGGAAAGCTGCTGCGAGAATATTCACTTGACGAGTTGCCGCAATTGTTTAATATATTAAAAGGAAATATGAGTGTTGTCGGGCCTCGGCCGCTGTATATTTCACAAATGGCCGAGTGGGACCAGCGGCAAAAAAAACGACTGCTTGTCAAACCCGGCCTCACAGGCTTGGCACAAATTTCCGGCCGGGCCGAACTGACACGTGAAGAAAAACTCGAACTCGATGTAAAATACGTGGAAACCGCTGGCCTCTGCACAGATTTGAAGATAATACTGGCGACCATTGCCCAGGTCTTTGTACGAAAGAATATATACGAGAGAAAGTATTCTAAAGACGAATTCACCCGCGGTGAAAAGAAATTAGAAAAGGTGAAAGAAAATCAGGGTTAAACACACAACCAAAATAGAGCGCTTGGACCGGTTAAGCGAGCTGCAAAGCGCAGAGCTGAAACAGGTAACAGATAAATTTCATTTCTGCGCCAACGACTATTACCTGTCCCTTATTGACTGGGATGCTCCAGACGACCCCATACGCAAAATTATAATCCCCAACATACAGGAACTCGATGACTGGGGCAGGCTCGACCCTTCCAATGAGATATCTTACACTATTGTGCCGGGCCTTGAGCACAAATATAATTCCACCGCTCTGCTTTTGGTAAGCGATGTTTGTGAGGGTATTTGCCGGTACTGTTTCCGCAAGCGTCTTTTCGCAGAACGGCACACTAAACATCAACTAAATTTAGCTGCCGCCCTCCAATATATCAACCAACACAGCGAGATAACCAATGTATTACTTACCGGCGGAGACCCGTTGGTACTGGCAACATCGAAGCTTGAGAATATCATTCGGCAAGTGAGGGAAATTGACCATATCCGGGTAATTCGCATCGGGACAAAGATGCCTGCATTCAATCCATATCGTATTGTTGACGACCCGGCTTTGTTGGAAATGATAGAAAAGTACAGCACCGAACGCAAAAGAATATACGTTATGACCCATTTCGTTCATTTACGGGAATTGACAGAAATAGCGATCAAATCGGTTGGCCTGTTGGAAAATGCCGGCGCAGTCTTGGCAAATCAAATGCCGCTTATCAAGGGTGTCAATGATGACCCCGAACTTCTGGCGGAGCTACTTGCAGAACTATCCTTTATTGGAGCAGTTCCTTACTATATTTTCCAGTGTCGCCCTGCTGTGGGTAATAAAGTCTATACGATACCGATAGAAGAAGGATACGATATTATAGAGCAGGCCAAAGCAAGAGTATCCGGCCTGGCAAAAAGAGTCCGTTTCGTAATCTCGCATTCGACCGGAAAAATAGAAGTTGTCAGCAAAACCAAAGACATAGTCTATTTCAAATATCACAGGGCTGCAAATGATGAAGATAGCGGCCGCTTTATGGCTTTTGCGAGTAATCCGAACGCTTATTGGTTCGATGATTACGATGAGGTAATTAGGGATTATCCTATCAGTTTGCCGTACAGATCGTACGGTCCGGAATAGTGCCGACGTCTGATACCGACAGAAAATACGAAAAGCCCCTGTAATATCCGGGGCTTTTTTTGTGCGCCGGGTCAGCGAATAAATACTAAATATTTGTGATTCAGCCGGTTTTCGAACAAGAAACAAGAAAATTTGTCTTTTTTGATATTACAAACTTTATAGATTCACGATTTTTGTGATTTTACACGCTATTTGGTGTTTGGGTTCTAGTTGGGTTGTACGGATCTCCACCACTCATTTCAGCCGCAAGGTCAATACACAGAGCCCATAAGAAAGCTTGCTTTTGAAGACAGATTTGATATTCTATTGCAAAAGTGGTTCAGCAGCATAGCTGAGCAAGGATATACTATTGTTTATGGAAAATCCCAGACTGGAGTAACACAATGCGTCTCACACTCACATTACTAACATCACTGATCCTCATCACCAACGCAACGCCAACACAAGCCTACCAGGTCACCGCCGAGCACCCGCGCCTCTGGATCGTCGGCCAGCAAGGTATCAATGACCTCAAACAACGCATACAAACAAACCCTTCCATAAACGAACGCTACCAGCGTATGAAAGACTACGCATACAACTCAGACATCGATACCGCCAACCTCTGGACCGTTGCCCAACGTGTCATAACCATCGCGACAATCTACCTCGTTGAAAATCGAGATCCCAAACTACTCACCAAGCTCAAACTATACGCCGATGCCTGCATCAAAGCAAAGCCAAACAGTTGGAACGATGCGCACAGAATGAAATCTCTCGCCTTCATCTACGACTGGTGCTACCCCGATCTCACCGATGCCGAACACCTAAAATACATCAATTCAATGAAAGAACTCCAAAAACTAATTAACTCTCGCTGGTGCCACTCCGACTACAACAACCACCAATACCTCCAGCACGGCCTGTTCATCTACGCAGGCCTTGCCTTCTACAACGACGGTATCGACGACGCCGCAGCAAAAGATTTAGCCGACTGGGGAAAAGACTTCATCTACAACCACGGAATAAAAGCCGTTAACCAGGTCGGACACAAAGACGGTGACGGAGGATGGCATGAATCTCGCAGCTACCACGCCTTCTTCTGGTACGAAATGATCCAGCAATGGCAGGCATGGTACACCGCCACAAATGAAAATCCGTTCGAACTTGCAACTGCTCTCGCCGGCGATCCGGAGTGGCTCGTTCACACTTCACGCCCGCACGATTCCGGCGCAGTCGGCGTCGCTGATATCTACGCTTACGAATCACCAAACAAACTTGACCAGTCAAATCTCGATTACCTCCCCCTGCTCGCGACACACTACAACAACCACCTCGCCCAATACCTAACACAATCCATCGAACCTTCCCGTTTCGATTTCCAGATATTTCCTTACGTTCTCTTCTATGACCCCTCAATCACCCCCCAACCACCATCATCACTGCCAACCGCACGAATCTTCCGCGGCCTCGGCTGGACCGCAATGCGCTCCTCATGGCAAAAAGATGCCACTTTCGCGCTCTTCGTCTGCGCAGACTACTACGCCGGTCATCAGCACTTCGACCAGAATCAGTTCCTCATCCACAAACTCGGCAACCTCGCAATCGATGCCAGCCAATACGGCGCAAAAGACACTCGATTCCACAACACCCTGCTCATAGGTGGCTCGCAAAGACCTTTCCAGAACGATCCCGTCCGCCGTTACCAGCCCATCGAAAAGCTGGGCCCATACGATACAGGGGACATCATCGCATACGAAAACGCCGAACCTCACTACACATATGTCTGTGGCCGGGCCGCAAACGCATACCCCAAAGACCAGGTCAAAAACTTCACCCGACAAGTCGTATTCTGTCGGCCGGACATCTTCATTGTATTCGACCGCACCGACACACCCCAACCCCAACCCCGACATTGGCTAATGCACTCTCTCAAAACCGCAAAACTCACCGATAACACATTCACAATCACCGACACAGATGGCCAGCTCTTCATCAATATACTCCTCCCCGAATCTACCACCTCTTCACAGGAAATGGTCAAAGGCGGAAACAAAAACCTCACTCATAACCATATCACAATCACACCAACCCTCAACAACAAGACTAGCCTAAACTTCCTCACACTCATCCAGGCCTCACCCGCAAACAGCAACATCGAACCAGCCTGCACACTAAAATCCGACTCACCCCCAAACACCACCTCTCTGACGGTTTCCCTCGGTTCCAAACAGTGGCTGCTCTCCTTCGCAACCAACGGCCAACCCGCAGGAACCATTACGATAATAGACAACAACAAAACCATCCTCACCCAAAACCTGACACAGTCCGTCGCAAAAAATCCATAATAAAATCCGCGCGCAGACAACCTGACAATAACGAACCGTAGTGACCCCTTAAAAGCAAGACACATTTAAGCGGCAACGAGGGTGTTATACGCAGCCGCTACTTCGTTCGGTGTTCGGTAACCAAGCGCCGAATGGATCCGTTCTTCGTTGTAATAATTTACATAAGCTTCAATTGCGCCTCTGGCCTCACAGAACGTATCATAAACATTAGGCCAAATCTCTTCTTCCTTAACTGTACGAATCAATCTCTCAACATAAGCATTGTCATCCGGTGCATTATACCCGGTGTACTGACCTCTAACTCCCGTCTTGCCAAGGTACTCAACAAACTTCTTAGAGCACGGCTGTGAACCATTGTCACTACGAACAGTTAACTTCATGCAGACCTCTTTAGTTGTAAGACCCTCAGATTCAAGACCCATACGCAATGCACTAACCCACTCGCCCGCTCTGCAGCGTCTGTCCAATGTCCAGCCGACTATCTTGCGGGTGTAACAATCTGTCACTAAAATCAAATACAAAGCTGTAAAATCCGACAGAGCAAAACTGGTCATATCAATCTGCCAGCCACGATTAGGACCAACAGGTTTCATCTTCTCAACACGTTTCGGACGAGTCGGCTTATACCATATCTTGGGCCTGCTCAAACCCATCTGATGCATAATCTTACAAACTGTCTTTTTGTTGATTAACAGTCCTCTACGTCTCAGCAACGCACATATACGACGATAACCAAAAGTACGATTTCGAGGTTGGTTGCAAAGATTGCGGACCTCCGAGCAAACATCCGGATTACCTGAAACAGGACAACTTCTCTGGCAGGAGACCTTCTTCGTCTCTGGCAAAACCCAGCGACCTAAGCTTGATACCGGCTCAGTCAAACTTCTTGCCAATCTGCGAATACTCGTCCGTTCATTGCGATAAATTTGCCTGATGATCATATGTGGCCTTCTTTTTTTTTAAGATAACGAATCGCCAACGCCTGGTCACCAGCTAACTGCTCAAGGTCGCAAACCTTCTTTCGTAGCCGTTCTACATCAGCAGTTGGCTTGCCGACCGGTTTACTTATCCCGTTTCGAAGCAGTTCCAGAGCCCTGTCTTTGAGCTTGTAAGCATAGGTGCTGCTGATATTCCACTTACGGCATATCTCTGCATGAGATATTTTGCCTGACAATAATTCCAACGCTATCTCATACTTCTGTTCATCGGTAAACTTCGAGGCCTTAAACATCTGATAGACTCCTTTCAAGGATTCGATTGATGCCTAACTCCAGTAACCCTACGGGTTACTTCCATTAGGCATCAGCCATTATACCACACCCTTTAAAGTGTCTCACACTTTCACGGGGCCAGTATACGAACCCCCCACAGGTTCCGCAAGGCGCTTGCCGGACAATACCCCAATACTGTTGTCTTTACGGCGGCAAACGTATGTTCAAAACGTTCATCATTTTCTGCATTTTTTTAAGTCTTTGATATTACAAACCTTATGGATTTACCATTTTTGCGATTTTACACGCTATTTGGTGTTTTGGTTGTACTTTGGTTGTAGGGATTTTCCTCACTTTTTACAGCTGCAAGGCCGTTAAAATTTCAGCTATTGCGGCGGAAAGAAGATTTTGATATTATATTAGAAACGAGGTTCAACAGTGTAGTTTAGCAGGTATAAATGGGAAATCCCAGTTTATTATTCCATTGTATTACCTTTTCTATACGCAGTCTATAGAGAATATGATAGACAAGACACAACCTCTTTTTACAGTACTATATGGTGAACAGGCCAACAAAGTTGCTGATGATTTCGTACAAATGATTAATAGTTGGCAAGATGAGAAAGGTAGACCCAGTTTGGCTGTTTGGAAGGAAGAAATCGACAAGATTCCATTTGACGTGTCCCGGCACGCATGGATAGGATATCCGCTGACGGAAAAATACAAGCTTGTCTCGAGCACCGTAGAGAGAGAATGGAAATGCGAAACCATATAAACAGAAGTTAGGCCAATAAAGGATGGAAATGAGAAGACGAACCAGTTATTTTCGCTGGCATCGCGATACTCGCTTGACACGTTTCGCATACAGGGCGAGGCGCGGTTGTCAGAGTAAAGAAGGAGGAGAATGAGATGGCAAACAGAACTGGAGCGCCGGAGAACGACGCAGAAAGCCTTAAGGAATGTCTTCGTCGTTACATGTGTGGAGACGAAGGAGTCAAAAGTATTCTTGTACTGATGGATGGGTCTTCTATCCGGGTACTCGATATGTTTCCAAAGGTGTGCGATGAAATGTTCGAGTGGTTTATCAACTTGGCACAATTGTCAGAACTCGAGTCCGGTTCTGAGAAAGATCTACCCATGCGATGGGCGCTTGACACTCTCAACGCAATTTTTGTGCGGATCCGCGAATCCAGTCCCAATGAGTACGTAGCGAAATTCACGTTGGCTTTGTGGTCCGTGAAATACAGAAAGGAGTTTGATAGACAGTTCTGGGCCGGGCTTGAGCGTCTCAAGGTGGCTGCTCTTTTGATGTGGCAGAAGAATACAGCCCATATCCAAATCGAGCGCCTGAAAGAAATCAAGGCATTATGCAAAGCAAGCGACGAAGACATATTCACAAAGTATCCTAAAATAAAGGAGATGGTCCAACTCTTTCGCAAAGCAGAGGGGGGACGTTGATGATAAGCATGGTTTTTGAGACCGCACATCTTTCCGACGAGTTCGCACTCAGCATCTTCGAGCACTACACCGACATCGTGTCACTGCCGATCATCAGAAATTCGATGCACAGCGTGCCACTGAAAGAAAGCGCCGTTGCGAGAGCGGGCTACAGTCCAACTACGGTCGAAAAGTTGAATGGCTTTGTACAGAAGGGCGGGGACTATGTCATATTTCACGACGGAACGAACCAAGTGGCAGTCACCAACAACGAGAACCTCAGAACTCTTCAGCAATTCCAGACCCTATCTGGAAATCGTCACCCGATGAACCTGCTCCAAGAAACACTCGTGGAGTCCTATGACGTTGCTACAGGCAAGATTCGGTGCAAAGTATATGTGGAAGACTTGTCCGACAGTGCTCGCGGCTTCTCAGATGAAAAAGTTGAAATAGCATCCTTCATGAATTTGAAGGATTACAACAGATACCTGAAAGATGTTATTTTCAACATTCGTGAGGTAGCCACTAGTGTGCTGGAGGTGACACTCGATAACATCTCGGTCTTTGTTCTTGGCGTTGTGCCCTGAGGTGCCTCAAATGCGGGATGAGTGTGATAATACCAGCATTGCCGAACAAGCGGGTGATCTTTGTTGTTGGGACGTTTCCGTCTTGCAGCCGGATTTCATAGTGAAGAAGAAGAACGGTGTGCGTAGCACAACCTACCGATTAGGCAGTGCATGGCATGCCAGTGTTTACCAATTGAATTCAGCAATAATAGGGGTATGGTCGCTCGGTCTTTCCATGAGTCGGGTTTTTTTATCAATGTAACAGGCGGTGCACTTCTTTGCCAAGGACTGTGTGGCCATAATATGGTCTAATCGCCAGCCAAGATTGTTTTTGACTGAATTTCTCGGTCTGTAGTCCCAGAATGTGTACTCGCCCGGCTCGCTGCAGTGCATTCTAAATACATCGACAAATCCCCACTGCATTACATCTTCCAAAGCTTTATGAACATCGGGATGGAAACAGACGTGTCCCAATAAGCTTTCGGAGTCATAGACGTCTATCGGTTGTGGGGCCACATTGAAGTCACCCACCCAAAGGATAGGGTCGGTAGGCTTGAGGTTCCTATCTAAAAACGCGAGCAGGCGATTAGGAAAATGTTTGGAGTCAATTCTTGGGGAGTAAAACAATCAACATTTTATAATTCGAACACATGGTTGTCCGGTCAAAGCAATAACACAACTGATAACTCAGTGTAGGTGTTTCTTCAGAATCTTCTCATTAAGACTTATGATGTTAAGGTTCTTTATCCGTAGTTCATCATCTCCGTTCACCCGCCTGCTCTCGTTGAGTTCAAATGGGCAGATGTATATCCCAATTTCTTTTCCCTTCACCTTGATAGGTGAAGACCAGAAACGGTCCTTATTCAGAAGTAGTTGTTTGCCGACGATATCAGTAGCACGGCCAGAGAAACCAAATACGGCCATCTCAATCGCTTCAGTGCCAGGGTCGCGCAATGTAATGGCCACACCCGCATCCAGTTTATTTTCCTTCCACGGGCAAGTAACCCATCCTTTATTGGCGAGATAGTGAATACCTGCGACACCAGCGTTCTTGCGGCGAAAGGGGTTCCTGACGCCGCCGAAGCAACTTGTGACTTTGTGGTCCCCTTCTCGATAGACCAGGTAAAATGGCACTTCACCACCTTTTTCTGGATGGCAAAATGGCGTACAACTAAAAAGGTCAGCCACCAAGAACTCGAGTAGGTAATTCACACGCTGCGAGCCTATCAGAATTGAGGTATGGTGGGAACTATTAGCTCTCATCTGATGAAAAATCTTTTTCGCCTTCTTAATGTCGTCCAAAAGCGGACTTTTGGGTGCGTTGTCAATCTCTGTATCCCACCGGAACGGCACATACTCAAGCCGCACCTGTGGTGGCAAGACACCAGTCTCACTTGGATTGGACAAGTCCTGTACAAAATTGGCCGCGACCACTGCATCGCGTCGCGCTATCCATCGCCATGCGACAGCCGGCGGTTCGGTTTGCTGATATTCCCCTAAGTAAATCGTAACCCTGCCGTGCATAGCGATAGCTTGCCATAGCTCTGACGGACGTGTGCCAAAGAGTGTACCGGGTAACTCATCAGCAGGAACACCTTGCCCCCTCAACCATTCGCAGATCTTTCCTAAGGCTTTAAGAGATACGTTCTTAACGTTGTTGTTATAGAACTTTGCGATAGTGTGACGGTTGACTTCGACGCTTGGATCATTCGCGATCTGCTGGATAATTCCGTGATGATCCAAATTGTTCTTCTCAAGCACGTTTCTCAAGCGAATTTCAATTTCCATTTTTTATTCCTCCCTTCGATTCCTTAAGAATATTTCCTTTGTCCTTTCAAATTTTACAAAAATTTTCTTGAGTAGAGCACATTGAATATTATTTGCGCCCAAAGCATCACAATTTGGCTACTAATTGCGCCTTTCTTGGAATTCATGATATTTTCAAAATGTCTAATCTTTGTGCCTTTTCTCGCCACAAATGGTATGTGATCATAAAGTCGCTTTGGAACCTCAAAACTTCCTTATTGAAAGCATAAAAGCGTTCCGTATATTCTAACGGACAGCCTTGTGCAGTCAAGAGTTTCTTATGAATTTTAACATTCGTTATCTAGGGCTGAGGTTGAAAATGTGGCGATTATATGTCGGTTTTAGAAGGCCTCAACGGAGTATTGAGGTATGAATTACAGAAATGGACGGAGCAATTCTTGAACGAGGATAGAGGCGGAAGTCATCGAGTCCGCAACAGTGTACAAAGGTTCGGATTGGCTCAGAAATGAGAACATTATTTAGCAGATATTAAATAGTCAAAGTGAGCTTTAATTTTAGAAAGGAGCAAAATCATGGAAGTCAAGGAAGAACAAGTAGACACAAAACTTCATTATGGGATGGGTGCCGTGTGTGAAGCAAGCTTGCCGGAATCAAAAGTCCGCAACATGACGGCTAGGAATGTGATCATGGCAGTTACCAACTCGCCGCAGTCCAGCGAGCCCGCCAGAAGGACGGCAAGAGTGGTCACAGAAGCTATCCGCAGCGGCCGTGACATGGATGTGGAGGTCTACGAAGGGGCAAAGAGTGATGAGGTGTCCGGTAGGCCGGTTGAATTGGGCGATGTAGTGATACCTGACAGGAACGGGGAGAAGACCTTGGAAACAGACAGGCTCACGTTACAGGTTTCAGAACCATACGTGGGCGGCTAACAACGACAGGAGGTAATCAAATGCTTTCACCGGAAAAACTTGGTATTTTCGGAAGCCCCCGCCCGGGTCATCTTTATATAGTGGATGACAATATTTGGCTGGCCCGGGCCGGGAGGACATCCGGGGGTGTGCGCAGGGTTGGCACGCTGTCTGGTTGGCTTAAGGCTGTGGCACAACAAGTACCTCGCAATAGTGTCTTGGCAGGTGCTCCGAACCACGACAGCTGGATCGATGAGCTAAGATTCTGTCTGTGCCGCCTCATTCCCTACCTTAGGTTTTTGGACACAGGTGATGAGGACGATATATCATGCCCCCCTGAGCTTGAACAGGCGGTTTCAGATGTGGTGCGGCGGGCGGCTCTCTTGCGAGGCCGTCTTGGGCATTCAGCATATCAGCCAATTCCGTTAGACCTGCTCAAGAAAATCTTTTGTGTACCTTGCGCGGTCGACTCTACACAGGTCATTCCACTGGAACTTGCAGGCACGCCACTGTGCTCCGGACAGAGCAGTGTCACGGTTCGCTACCAACATTGCGCACGCAGGGCTCGGCCACTCGGCGGGGTCCTTGCTGAAATTCAACTAGCAATCGGAACAGTGCCGAACCATGGGAGTACTGCTGATGACGCTCACAGGGAGATTGCTGCATTGATGCAGGAGATAGATCGTCTTATCGCTCGTTTTGAGCCCGTCAATATAGGACGTTGTCAGGTGATCTACTACGACCGTTACCATCAGGTACATTATGGCCGGGGCCATTTTGTTCTAGTTCGTGGCCCCGTAGCTAGGCGGAAGGCAAATCAAGGCAGTCACATCTATGTCGGCTTGACAATCTCAGGAAGGACACGCAAAGAATGGTTGGTGATGCGGCCACGTCCTTGCAATCTACCAGAACAATTGTGGACAGATGCTGGAGTTCCGGTATCGGATGGAATGTGCATGGGTAATACCGGCCAGTACGGGAGACTTATTTCGTCTCAGTTTACGGACGCGGAAGCGGTAGTACAGTGGCTTGATGCCGGTGTAATTCTCGCAACTGGCAGTAGTCTGTTCCACAGAGAGCGGCGGAACCTGAAGTTGAAAGAACTGCAGCAGAGACGTGTACGCTTGGAAAGGAGACAAGTAGAAAATGAACGCAGAAAAAGTATACATCCTCTCGATTTATCCCCTGGCGATGGAACGATGCTTCCTCGTGGCCGACATCTTGACCGAAGTGTATGAGGAGCCTTATACAGAATACGGGCTGATTGGTTTGGCGACTCAATACAAGCCGTTTCATATTGTGACCACACCTGTATTGCCCGGTCAACGGGTCACTGCAGTCAGCGTTTATCAGTCCGGCCACAATGTATTCCGTCTCCGCAGAGAAATGCATATTCTATCAGAGCGTCTTGGACAACCCTTAGTGCCTATTGCCTTTATCCATCGCCATCCAGGCGGTTGCGGCATGTCTCTAACAGACGAGGAATTCCTCACAGGAGCGTTTGCCGACCAAGTTTCGACAGTTGTCGCGCTAAGCGAGAGAAGGATAATCCAGCTTGGTGACTTTAACTGCCGCTGTGAGGAAATTGAAAGGTTGGTTCAGCAGAGTCTCAGAGGCAACGCGGAACGTGAGCCGGTAACAATAGAGTATAGCATCTGCTTTTCAATCATCGTTAATAGAGAACGGGAGTTTTCGATCGATGCGGCTCGTGAACAGTTTTGTCCATTCTGCAAAAAGTCCACGGTACGTTTAGTGCCAGCTACTCTTCATATAAGCCCTGGAGAACAGTTAACAGAAGGTAAACTGCGTAAACTGAGGAGACAACTTGAGGTTGAAATCGAGGCAAAGCTGGAGTTTGAACGATCCGCAGAAATAGAGTGGTTATCATGAGAGAAGGTTTACAAACAGAATCAGATCGGATCAGCGATGCAGGTGTTGATGTACTACACCTTGCACAGACCTCAGTTCTGATCAAAGTTGGCGATATAGTTCCTGAGAGTGTGTGGCGACACCCTGTCTACGCGCTTTGCAGGGGTCTTTGTGCCCTTGGGTTTGGTTCGATTTACGTCTGTGGTGCGGCCGACTATTTTGACGATCTGGATGAAATGATGCGAGGCAGCAATTTCACGCAGCAGTCTGGCGTCTGGCTGACAGAAGGACAGGCACATACAGCAGCAACTGATGCGGACGTGATTGTCGACATGACTAATGATGTTGCATTGGAATCTTTTTGCAGACAGCTCAGTTTGGCTCGGTCGTGTCCTTGTATTTCTGTAGCGTGGGGGCACACCTGGGTGGCAATGAGTCCATCGGTGATAACTGCGGCTCAACTGGGGGAACTGTCTGCGATCGGTGGACCTAGGCGAGAAACTATAACACCGATTACTCGTCTTGCTGCAGGGCTCGCTCTTCAGGAGGTCTTAATGTTGGCAGGTAATGTCGAGCTTGCAGCGCCGCTGGAGGCTATGGTTATCTATAATGCTGCCGCAGAGGACAGAGCAACCGGCCCAGTCGAGAAATCCTGGACAGTTGATACCGTCGCAGACACTGTCCTGGAAGTGGTCGGAGCAGGGGGCATCGGCGTCCATCTTCTTGAAAGCCTAGCTCCCATGCTTGGGCATGGTTGTGAACTGAGAATATTTGACCCTGACGACGTCGGTGTCGAAAACATCCCGCTCCAAACTCCTTATGCAATAAGCGATGTGGGGTGCCCCAAGGCAGTAGTGATAGCCAAAAAACTTAAACAAATTAATCCGGCCTTGAGAATTAGGCCAATACCTATTGTGTATCAGGACCGACCACAGCATTTGTCTTGTCCTTCTGCGCGGGTCGTGTGTGCAGATAACTGGGCCGTGCGATATTTTGCAAACCAGATATCCGTCAGTGATGGCATTCCTTTAGTAGAGGCTGGCAGCTCTACTCTGGCCGCTCAGCAACGAACTTACCATCTGGGCATCACTGCATGCCTTGAACATAGAATCCACAATCTTACAGAAAAAGCGGCAAAGGAGAAAAAACCAGAAAGTTGTTCACGAAGCACAGCTCTTACTTTACCGGGCACGAATATGATTATCGGTGGGATCCTTGCGGCAGAAGTTTTGAAAACGCTTGATACAAAGCGATTTGGCTTTCCTTCAAGAGGAACAATCACCTACGACGCTCGTGTACTACGGCGCTTAGGCATCATGGATGTTCATCCGCCTTGTGAACACGAAACACATATAGAAGCAAACAACAGCTAATTTTACAGAAGCTGGTGGACAGGGAAATAAAATATAATTACTTTTGTCACCCAAATCTAGTAATATAAGGGTATGAAATTGATGAAAGTCAGCGAAACTAATGATAAATCCCGGGTAGAATTATAAAAACTAGGGTGCTAAAATCGCAAAGTGCCTCTTCACTAAGCTGTTCCAATATTTAGGAAGGTAAACAAAGGGCTTTGACATCCTTGTATATGTTAACTGCGGGCTTACAGTAATCGGTTGAGGTTTATGAACCAAGGAGCAATAAAATGACAACATCAAAATATCTAAAAAAAATCAGTGATAGTTCTAAAAAAATATTCATAGCTGCTGTGGTAACAGTTATGGCGTCATGCCTGCCTGGTTGTTCGGCGA
>CAZIKS010000002.1:0-11568 GCA_964539795.1 uncultured Pirellulales bacterium | reverse complement strand
ATACTTCGATGAACATAGATATACCTTTTGCTTATGGAGATATCCCACCGCATCCTGACGATCCGGGATCAGGAACAAGAAAAGTTGATTTAAAATCTGGCCATTACTCTTCATTGGGTTTAGGCGTAGATTTCTCTCCTTTGCCTTTTGATACTATTGAAAACATTAAATTAGGATACAAAGGAGTTTTTCCGAGTGGCGCAAATCAAACAAGAAAAGGCCTTTCTCATATGGAATGGTATGAATTTGGTGCATCTGCAGGTACTTATAGTAGAGTAAATTTGCCGAGTGCTATTCATAGCCTAACGGCTTCTTGGAGGCAACCAATATCACGAACAAATCATTCTGATTCATTTGTTGAGGTTGGTTTATCTTATGATTTATGGCAGGTTAAAGTTCAAGGAGGATGGGATAGATATTATAATGAAGAAACAATGTTAGAGGATAAAATGACGTCCGACACCTTAAACCTTTTTGTTAGGGCCGGAATAAATATATATCAAAATACCGCAATAGGTTTCTTCTGGAAACCAGAAAGAATAAAAGGAAATACTCCCCGCGGAGACGTAGATATAAAGGGAAATACTTATGGGTTGCAGGTTATAATCCGTTTTTAAAGTAGTTATGATAGCAAAATTTGCTCTAAACAACTGGATGGGTTGTGAATTCAAGAACGATTTGGTACTTTAACGTAGATTGAGTAGTCCAGCAGTATTAATAAGTGTTGTACATGGAAAATTCCGGTTAAGTTTACCTCTGCCATGGGAAGTGAAATACACAAGTGCGAACTGTGCGGGAAGAGTGGGAACACCTTGGATCAATATAAATTCTACTATGGTTGCGTTACTAGCTCTCCCCCAAGTCGCCAATTGTGGTTTGATCCCTCACCTGGAATGACAGCCTCGGCTTATGTACACAAGCGAATCGATGGAAGCAAGGAAGTTTGGATCTGTGATGGCTGTATTTTGCGTAAACGCATTTCGTATTTATGGGGTGCTATAGTTCTTGCTGCTATAAACTTTGTTATTGGTGCTGTGTTATATTGTTATTGGACGCCAATTGTTTCTGCTATATATGCATTGGACCGGTTAATGTCGAAGAGCTGTTGTTTTGCCATACTAGCTTTGTTCGTAGTACTGTTAGTAGCTCTTATTCTACTTAGTTTCCCAATAGGATTGTTGGCTTTTTTAGCGACGACAATCTTCGAAAAGAAAGAAAAAATTGGGGATTTAATGGCCATCGAAATACATAGGAAGGCTATCGAGGAGAGCGTAGACTGGATAAACCCAGATGCCAAAATTATAGATGGGTTCGCCTTGGAACCGAGAAGGGTCATGGGTTTTTGGACTCGAAAGCAAAGAGAGACTGAAAAGTTCTCCTAAGAGTATCCAAATAAAAAGGAGCGTATATATGAATAAGCAAAGCATTCCAAGTGCATTTATGACTTTTCTTAAAGATTTACCCAAAGCCGCTTTTATTTGTCATGCAAGCATGATAGGCTCAATAGGCGTTTTCTTTTTAGTTGGAAAGACTTTCGCAAAATATTTAGCCTTGACCGGCAACCTACAAACTGCCGGTTCAGTGATAGCAACAGAATTAATAATACTTTGGCTTGTCGCGTTTGCTTTAGCCGTGAAGATAAGGCCTGTACGACAAGAAGAATTTTGTCAATATCCCCCCACGAACATGCTGAGAGGAGCTTTTGCTATATCAAGTTTTTTTGGATTAGTTCTCGGGATAATCTCAGGAAATATGATAGGATTTGGGCTATTTAAATCAATTCTATATACCTTACCTAGTATTATTGCTATCCCTTTTTTAATGATTTTTCTTTTTGTGCCGACTATTCCGGCGACGCAGGCAACTGTCAAAATGAAACGGGATCCAACTCTTGCGATAGCCGACTCCTACCGAAATACTTGGCTTTTTTCTGCATTAGCTTTACTTGCAATAGGTTTGTTCCTTAAGTGGATAGCAGGCGAACAACCTAGATTGACTCCTTATTTTATAACGATCAATAGTGCTCTAATAACAGCCGTCTCTTACACTGGTTTTGCTTCGGGCTATTACCCGTAGATATTGGCTCTTACAGCACGGAGTACAAAGGAGGTAGCAGGAATACATACTTGTGGCTACGACGAAGCACATACCAACCAGCTTGTAACGAATCAATAGTAATCCTTCTTCTCATAGGCCATAATAGAAACAGTTAAATGCAAAATGGTTGTACTTTTGGTTGTATTTTAGGAATAGCAAAAATGCTTGGCTTTACATAAATATCACAACTGTAAGTCCTTATGATAATTAGCCATTCAGGAGTGCAAACGTATGTTCAATACGATGACCATCTTTTGTGGTAACCTGCACAAAATTCCCTGTTTTGACACATTTATTATAAGGTATGATGTCGTCATAAAATTCGACCTGCATTGGTCTTTTAAGGCGGTCCATAACATAGACAAGACCGCTGGCAACATTTCGACCGCGCTCTAAACGTTAGAAACTTCGCTGCACTACTTGATTGATACCTCCTTACACTCAAACCTCTCAGTTATCCACTCTTACTCTCAAATGCAGTTTACAATATTAAACGTCTGCCGACTGAGAAAAAAATACCGGAATTTCCCCTCCCACGCTGCTGCTCCGACCCACCTTTAACACTTCCTCCAGCCAAACTCAACGGAAAATCTGTATGGATTTGCACTGTGTTGCCGATAAAAATCTTAAAGATGTTTTATTGAAGCTTATCAATTACGTAATCCTGGAGGACGAAATGAAAATCAGAATATCGCTTTACTTACTGTTGTCGCTCTCAACTGTCATAACCGGTTGCAGAACACCGGCCGAAAGAGTTAGTAAACCCCCTTATGACAACCCTTTACCGCCCGGCCAGTACGCTCTGCGTAAAATAACAGACCCTTCCCTCCTTCCCGACTTTACTATGGCCTCTCTGGATTTAAACGAATTGAATTCAACCGTCCAAAAGAGCTTGAATTACCTCTCCAAGCCTTCGAGCCAACTGTTTTTCCCAGCCGGTGAAATAAGCCACCAGCAGGCGGTGGATAGTCTGCGCGCCTTTTCAGACCTTTTGGCTTCAGGCCTCTCAGGCCCCGAATTAAACGCCGCTATCCGCCAAAATTTCGACGTTTATATGTCTGTTGGCTGCGATGACCATGGAACCGTCCTGTTCACCGGATATTACTCTCCAATTTTAGAAGGTTCATTCGACCCTGACGACCGTTTCAAATATCCGCTATACAAACAGCCGGAAAACCTAATTAAAAACTCCAAGGGTGAAATACTTGGCCGGCGCTTCAGGGATGGAACTATCGGCCCATATCCCGAACGTGCTGTTATTGAAGATGCAATGATGCTCAGAAACAAGGAATTGGTCTGGCTCAAAGACCCATTCGAAGTGTACATCGCCCATGTACAGGGCTCGGCAAAGATAAAATTACCAGATGGCACACTGACA
The DNA here is from genome assembly GCA_964539795.1 of uncultured Pirellulales bacterium. GTDB lineage: Bacteria > Planctomycetota > Phycisphaerae > Sedimentisphaerales > Anaerobacaceae > CAZTKW01. Next base: position 8,093 of record CAZIKS010000002.1, on the reverse strand, counting down.
ACAGTCGGTTATGCAGCCAACAACGGCCACGAATATAAAAGTATTGTCAAAGAACTTGTTAATAACGGCGGTATAGACAGCTCACACATGAGCCTCTCGGCAATGATAAACTACTTCAAAAAAAATCCCGACCAGGTCAAATGGTACACACGTATGAATCCGAGATTTGTCTTTTTTAGAAAAGAAAACGGCGAGCCGCGGGGCAGTCTGAACGAACCCGTAACCCCTATGAGAACCATCGCTACGGATAAATCCATCTTTCCCCGGGGCTGCCTGTCGTTTATCTCAACTAACCTGCCTCAGCTTAGAGGTACCAGCGTACTTACCCAGCCTTACACAGGCTTTGTTTTGGACCAGGATACCGGCGGTGCTATTCGAGCGCCGGGACGCTGCGATATCTATATGGGACAGGGTGACACCGCCGGAGAACTTGCCGGGCGAACTTACCAGGAAGGCAAGCTGTACTATCTGTTTTTGAAGTCAACAGATTATTTAGCCAAATCTTAGTCGTCCGGCCGTAATAGCGAAAAAAAAGCCTGCCGAAAGTTGCTCCGGCAGGCTCGATAGACTTAAATTTTAACTTAAAATCAACCGCGTCTTCTGGGTCTGCGGACAACTTTCGTCCCTGTTACCTTCTGGCTGCCTCTCGAAGTCGTCAGCTCTCCGGCAAGTTTCGACTCCTCCAGTTTTCCTTCGAAGCTCATTTCGAATTCCCGCTCGCGAAATTTCATAACAGCCTTAAAGTTCACTTTGTCCCCTTCGAGGTTCACTTTTTCAAGTGGGATGGCCCCGTACAGCCCGCTCATATCCGGATTGACTCTCAGTCTTTGTTTACGGTCGCCCCGCTCAGATGTCACTTCAAGATTCCATGTGCCGATAAGGGCTGCGCCAGCCAGTTTACCCTCGGCCGTAATCTCTCCCCGCTCGGACTTAAAAACGCCGGTAAGAGTATTACCACCTTCGATGTTTCCCTCAAATGTCGATTCCCACTCGCGCTCCCCCATCTTGCTTTTTCTCTTGAAGGTCACTTTGCGCCGCTCGTAAGCCAAATCGCTAATCGTATGTTCGCCACGTTCGCTCTTCCATTCACCCGTCAGCTTGCCTTCCTTGTCTGCCTTGATGACAAGTGTTCCGGTAAATTCCCGCTCACCTCTCTTCAGCTTCATTTCCCAGTTACCAGCGGCCCTCGGTACCCTTGGACTGCGCGTACCTTCCACCTTTCTATCGCCTCTGTCGCTCGACAGCGTTCCTGAGAGTTTACCTTCCTTGATTGTTCCGGTAAACTTCGACGTGGTGGTTCCGCCTTCACGGTTTCGGCTCTCCCGTACGAAGCTCACTTTTCCTTCTTCAAACTTGACCTCTTTCAGTTCGCCAAGCCCCCAGAAACTTATCCATTGACCCGTCTGGTTGCCCTCACTGTCCCTCGAAAACGACAGAATCGATTCACTCTCTCTTCCATTGTAATCTACCTTCACCTGCCAGTCGCCGTACATTCCGCCCCTGCCGGACCGGCCCGGACGGCTCGATGCCTGGCCCCAAACCTGCGCCGAAAGTACGACCGCAGTCAAAAGTGAATAATAAAGGACCGCCTTGAAACTTGTTTGTTTTGTCATAATACATTCCTCCAGAAAAAGTTAAAATTATTGGTTGCCTCGCTTTATACCTTATCTGCTTTAACCTGTCAATGAAAATACAGATAATCCGGGACTTCTTTTGTACCTCCAAAAAACCCCGCCCCATCTTGATTTGCAGCAATTTATGCCTTCCGCTAAAAAGAAAAGCAGGGCTGAAGATGTATAAACACACCTCAAGCCCTGCAAAAAGTTCCGGTTTAAGCAGTAATAAAACTAAATTATCAGCGATTTAATCGGATATCGTCAAAGAATACCAGGCCTTCCCCGACAGGACGCGGACTGACACAATCGCCCACACCAACTTCAAGTGTTTTCACATTGACCATATCGAAACCGGGGTTGTCGTCAAGGAAGTACTGAAGGTCAATAGTCCACTGCTGCCACTCCGCCACCTCCAAATCGCTGATGTCCCAGGCATCGCTGTATTTGACTACGGCCTCTGCGTCACTGGAGTCTGTTAATCTCACATAAATCTCGTCAATGCTTGGAGTTCCTCTAAACCAGAGAGATAAACTTGCACTGGTTCCCCCAAGCGTGTAATCCTCAGCCGCATCTGTTCGGCTGATACCGCAATAATAGGGTTCTTCATAATTATATGCCGAGATTTTCACGGCTCTCACACCGCTGTGTACAAAAGTAATTTCAATATAATAGTACGTTTTCGTTGCACCAGTCGGGTCCCATACAGTTCTCAGTTCGGGTGTCGTGCTGAAAGACTCAAAATCCTCCAAAGGCTCCGGCACCGGCAGCGGTGTGTAGAACTGGCAGTCATCCGGCCATTGCGAGGCAAAAAAAGTATAGTCCTTAAAATCGATAATAGCATCTTCGTTCAGATTGGCGAAAGAATAGTATCCGTTCTTGAGCCAGTCGTCAGTCAGGTATCTGAGAGACTCCATACATTCACTGGCCCCGCACGGTGTTGGTACCGGCCGCATTTCCACTCCGGCAGGTATTCCTTCGACGACATAAACGTGCCGTTCCAGACCCGCAAAATCATCGACAATAACACCGCTGCTGACCGGCACGGTGCGGCTCTCGAACAGAACCTCCGCCACGCTGGCATGAGAGAGAAACGGAGCTGTAATTTGCACATTACTGCGAGCATAAGGCATAATATTCACCGTAACAAGTGCCGTTTGGTCCTGCTCAACCGCTGCTCGGCCAATACCCCTAACCTGCCCGGCATCGTTTGCAAAGGCAAGCCCGTCTACAAGCTCCATTCCGACAAGGAATTCTTCTATCGAACGAAGCTCATTGCCAAGTTCCACAAAATCACTCCACTTATTCTGAGCCCCGTCGAACTCGAACCACAGTATCCCACCGGCACCGCTGACTACGCACATATACGCTTGTCCCCAGTTCTCTTCGCGCGTAATGTTAGACTGGGCCCTCGGTACGAAGATGTTCACTTCGCCGTTGCGCGCAGAACGCCTGAACATTTCGCTGGAACGCCACACTTTCCATAAATCATCGTTGTTTGGCGTTCCATCAACCACGTATGTGTCTCCGCCTGAAATATCGGTTACATCGCGGAAGCGATAGATATTGGAGGGGCACCAGGGAATGACGATGGACTGGGTCGGATGGTAGCAGTCAATCGCGCGGATAACTTCACTGGCCCTGGCCAGTACCGGCGGCTCGGCCACCGCTGATGGACTCGCATGGTCAGGCTCGTCGCAAAGGTAATAGCTGAACAGGGCAGGGTGCTCCTTGTATTTTCGTGCAAATGAAGCCGCCGCCTCCGGAGCGATACTGCGCATCGTTGCCGTAAGATTCACGCTCGTCAGAAGGTTATACTCGGCGCATTTATCCATAAATTCCATCTCCGGCGAAGTCAGTTCGCTGGGGAAGCAGAAATTAAATGGTGAGTCTTTAAGAACTTCCGGGTCCGAACGAATGAAACCCAACATAAACGTTGGCACGCGGTTAACGTAACAAATCCCGTCCGCCCATGTCACCACTGTCGGCTCGCCCGTCGCCTCCGAAACTGGCTCGATGCTCCCCGTCGCCCCGTTCAGACTCACGGTATAATCGTCAAGCCACGCCGCTGCACCGTTAAGATTGCGGGCTTCCATTACAAAACGTTTGGTCAGACCCGCAGAAATAAAAAACTCCCACTGCACGTGCTGCCAGTCCCCGGTCATCGTGATAGTCGCAGGCTGACCATGGTCGTCGAACAGGGCCCCCGCAGGGCCTTTGAGCCAGTAATCAACGGTATAGGTCCCAGCTTGCATGAACTTACGCGCTGAATCCCATATACTTATGTCCTGGTCCTGTCCCAGCGGCTGGAACTTAAGAGCTCTCCCAGTCCCAAGACGACCCGAACCCGGAGGTGAAAGAAGTTGGAAATTTGCCGGGTCAATCGCCCACGTGTGGTACCCCGCTTCGAACCCGGGAAACTCCGGCAGATAAAAGCCCTCCGGCTTGACCATCTCCGCATCTTCAGGATAAGCTGTGTACGGCTCGGTAGCCCCTGTCGATATCCGAACGTTATCGATGTAGAGCCCCTCGGTACTGCTGTCATAGTAGTGGCGGCTTGTCAGCTTGATATCAATACGGTTGATACTTGAGATATCAACACAGATAGCGATACGGCTACCGCTGCCGGTGTATTCATATGCCAGACCGTCGATGCGGACGTGCTGTGTTGTAAAACCGGCGTAAACATTATACTCCCAGGCCCGGTTGTCTCCGCCAAAAGTGTCGTAAGCAAAGATTTCAATCAGCATCACCTCTCCGGGGTTATAAACATCGAACTTTAAGTGGACGTAGTCGCTCCAGTCGGCGCCGCCGAGATTGATACGAGCCGTCGTATTCTCAGCCACATGATATGAGCGTAAACCGTCTGACGGATGATTCGTTGATATTGTGCCCCCGCTCCAGATGACGGTTTCGCCCGACTCGAAGGACGTGATAAGTTCGTCGGCATCAGCCGAACCGATGATAAACAGTAATATCGCCCAAAATAATACCAAAAATTTTCCCTGCTTCATAGCATTGACCCTTTTTCCCTGTGATTTACTTGTGGTTTAAGGTTATGAGATACGCTTGAAAAAAGCCTTTCCCCGTTAAAAAAACCTCTTTTAACGAAACGTACCTCCTCCTGACTATAGTTAAATTATTATACCCGATTTCACGGCAAAAGCAAAGCCTTTTTTGCCCTTGGTGTGCAAATATTATCTTGTTGGTGCTGCCTGCAAAAAACAGCCCTGAACTGCCTTAAAAGCCGAATTAATTCCCATTCCCGATGCAGTACAGGTTTTCGTTGCTTCGCAATATCAGTTTGCTGTCGCAGACAATTGCGCTGGCATCGAAAGTGCTTTTGTCCTCAAGTTTGTTTAAAGCCAGTTGTTCGAACTGCGGCTTTGCAGCAAATACTAAGGTGCCGTCCTTACGTGTAACGACGTAGATTCTTCCTTCGGCTAACATCGCCGAGGCATACGGCTGTACCCTGACTCGTTCCGAATATTTCATCGCTCCGTCCCCAAGGCCCAGACAATAAGCCGTTTTAGTCCGGTCGCTAACCCAGTAAAGGTGTCCCTCATAAACCACCGGAGAAGAAACAAGCGAACCAACATCAACCTCCCACACTTTATGCGTCGCTGTTACGTCCCCTTGTCCACCGCTTCGAACCGCAATCACCTTCGCAGAACGACCCCCCGTCGCATACAAAACGCCTTTCTCCGATACGATGCTCGGACAGATATAATCATCAATACCTTTGCACCGCCAAAGTTCCTTCCCCGTCTTCGGGTCAAATCCCAGTATCCATCCTTTCACGCTCACCGCTAATTCCTTTTTCCCGTCGGCCGTCTCTACAAGGTGAGGTGTATTCCACGATGAATCCATCCCGCCGCTCCGCCACACTTCTTTCCCGTCCGCCTTGTTTATCCCGACAAGCTCCTCGCTCTCAACGCTTGCATTGATAATAACCAGGTCTTCGTACAATATCGGTGAAGTCCCGCTGCCCCACCCGTGCGTTTTCGTCCCCACGCTTGTTCGCCAGATTTCTTTCCCTTCCTTGTCGAGCTTCAAACCCCCGCTCTTCCCGAAAAAGACATAAATATACTCACCGTCCGTCGCCGGTGTCGCCGCCGCATACCCATGGTCCCGCACGCTTTTAGACTCCGGCAGTGTCGGCTTGATTTTCGTGTCCCGAATTATCTTGCCCGTTTTACCCTCAACACAAACAACGTGAAGTCGCAAATCCTCCATCTTCCCAGATTCGCTCTCCATTCCGTATCCGCTGTAACAAGTAACATAAATCTTTCCCTCCAGTGCAATCGGGCTCGATGCCCCGTAACCCGGCAGCCCCGTCTTCCAAACCACGTTCTCCGTCTCGCTCCACGTAACGGGCAAATCTTTTTCCTTGGAAATCCCCTGTCCTCCCGCACCTCGAAACTGCGGCCAGTCCACAGCTGATAGAGCCTGAACTAAAAGCAAAACCAAAATTAATGATAGGGTATGACTCTCTCGTTTCTTAAACATAACTGAGCCTTTCAAATTTCTTGCCAAACAAACTATCGATGCTGTCTGCTTAATCGCTTTTTACCGTGATTAAGCCGCTCAGCTACGTTGCCGAGCCGCTTCCAGCCTATTATACTCCATCCGCCCCCCTTATGCAATACGTTTCCGCTTATGGTAAGGTTCTTGATTATTTAGCCCGTCCGCGGTATCCTTATTGAATAAAATATTCTATGGTGAACGGCTGTGTTACGGAGAATCTATTATGCCTTATAATATCCGCATAGTAAGTACTTACCCCCCACGAAGATGTGGTATAGGCACTTTTTCACGGAATCTTGCAAACGCCCTGGAGCATTTTACCGGGGAGGTCGGCAGTATTAGAATATCCGCCATTGACAAGGAAAATCTGCCTTACAATATTCCGGTCGACCTTATTATCGACCAGTACAATCCTCAATCCTGGAAGGAAGGGATTAAGGATATTTTGGCTAGGGCGGGCGAAAGTTCCAATCCTACCGTCGTTTTATTACAGCACGAATACGGCCTGGATCCCGATGAAAAGGGAAACGACGGTGATGGTACGAATTTTATCAAAATGGCCCAAAATTTCACTAAAAAAGGCCTGACAACTTTTGTCTATCTCCATACCGTTCTCGATGAGCCTGACCCGCATCAGAAAATGGTGTTGCAGGAATTAGCCAAACACAGTGATGGGCTTATCGTCACTACCGAGAGTGCTGTTAATATCCTCGAGTCAAAAACTTACGGCATAGAGCATTACAAACTAAAGCACATTGACCACGGCATCAGGATGCAGCACCCTTCACAATATGACCGCCTGGCCATCAAAGAACAATTCGGTTTCAGGAACTGTTTGCTGGTAACCACGCTTGGTTTATTATCGCCCGACAAGGGTCTTCAATATAGTATTCGCGGTTTCGGCAAATTCATCGAAGAATCCCTGACAGAAACACAAAGACAAAACATCCTCTATCTGATTGCCGGCCAGTTCCATCCCGAGTTTGTGAAAAACGATAACGGCCGGGATTACGAGCAATACCGCCAGGTCTTGAACGACGCTCTCGAACAATCCCGTGTAAGATGGTGCAGGGTTAAAGAACTCGGCGCTTTCGATTTTAAAGACTACGACGTAGTTTTCCTCGACGCTTTTCTCGATGAAAGCACCCTGCTAAAGCTCTACGGCGCGTCAAACGTTATGCTTTTGCCATATCTTAATATCCAGCAAATCTCCAGCGGTATACTGGCTGATGCCATCGGCTCCGGAAGAGTGGCGGTTGTTACAAAGTCAAGATATGCTTTGGAATTGATACATTCCAACAAACGCTGCCCGAATGGTGCCGTTATTGGAAGACATGCCAGAGGCATATTGATTGACCCCGCAGAACAATCTATAGAACAAATTGCCGAAGCCCTTGATTTCCTTATTTTCAATCCCCAGAAGCGCATACGAATGGAAAAACAGGCCCATCAGAGAGGATATCAGATGAGATGGCAAAATACCGCCTGGGCCCTCCTCCAGCATATAGAATTTGTCCGCGAGCAAAAAGAGATTGTTACCGGCAGAGGTGTAAAGTTCAAAAGGGAAAAATTATCTAAATACCAGAAAGATTCTTGATTCACAAATAAACTTTTCCCCACTCACAAAATAACAGCTTCATCTCTCCCAACTACGAACTATAATATACTTTTCACTTCTACTGCTCAACTCTTCTGCCCCCTTGTGCCCTAGGTACTGTGCCTTAGGTATTGCCCGCCCTGAGTGAAAACGAAGGACGGGCTTATCTTTTATTTTCCCCTCAAAAAAATTTATGCCCTGGCCAACTTTAACCAAAGTCATTAACCGTTGTGATTCTCCCTTCGACTTTCAGTATTACACGTTTCACTTCCAGACCCACAATGAACCTTTACTTCTGAACCTTCATCTAAAATAACAGCCGTTATTCAAAATTAAAAAAATCAGGGCCGGGTTGC
>CAZIKS010000001.1:0-53400 GCA_964539795.1 uncultured Pirellulales bacterium | reverse complement strand
CAGGGTCGGGGAATTTCGCTCAACATTTCCTCCCTCCGCTCCCCGGCCCTGATTTGTTTTATTCTGAGGATGGTTTTAATAAAACTCCGAAGAAAATGAGAATAGACCGAACCGGAGGCGAGTATTTGGTCGTTGGTCGTTAGTTAGCGTAGATTGTCCGCTAAATGAAGCAGAAGAACCTCTGGGGGAAGGCGAGGCAAGTCATAAGGTCTCTAAGGAATAGAAGGGAGAATCAGAGGAAAAAGGGTGGCGAGGGTGAGTTTTTTAGAATTTCGTCGGGTAAAAACCCCGTAAATTTACCAGTTAAAAACAGGTAATTTTGCGAGTAGCATTATTTGGGGGAGTTTGTTAATTTTGTGATTCAGATGTACTGAAAGTGAAGTTGGTGCATTTTTGGACAGAGACTGCTTCAAAACCGCTTTTGTTGTTATTCGGAGAGTGAGCAGATTAGAACAATGGAAGAGATAACAAGAACGAAAAGCCGCAAGTTGCCGGCAGAGGTAGCAAGAAGCCCGCGGGGAGGTAAGGGCTGAAAGTTCCGGCAACCGGGTTATAGGAAGAGTAGCCCCCTCAAGTTTAGCGGCTTAGAGAAGCGGCGAAACCCCGGCAAAAAACCGGGGTTTTTTTATGTGAGCATTGAATGAATTTTATTAATTAAAAGTCAGGCCGGTATTTTTTGCTACTGAGCGGACGTGTTCGGCGGCGAGGCGGAACTGCTCGGCATCGGGCAGATGCTCCAACATAAGAGGGACGTCGGGCATTTTGCTCAGTTCTGTTAAAAAGGCGGTGTAGTCGAAGTTTCCCAGGCCGATACGAACCTCATCAAGATGGGTCATAAATTTTTCGTCAAGTAGAATGTCCTTTGCGTGGCAGCTCTTTATGTAGGGCCAGAGCTTTTCGAAGCATTCGCGTGTGAGGCGGGCGTTGTTGTAATATAGGCGGGGACTACAGACGAGATTAACGGGGTCGAGATGTGCGGCAAAACGCTTTCTGTCAATTGCTTTGAGCAGGCGCAAGTATGAATCGGGGGAGTCGGGATATGCCCATGGCATAGGCTCCAAAGTGTAGTATGTGCGTGTGGGCTTTACGGCGTCGATGATGGCGCGGGTTGTCTCGACAATATAATCGAAGGTTTGTTCGGTGAGATTGTCTTTGTGATGGCCGTCCCAGTCGGCGGGGTTTCTTGAGCTGCTGATGTTTACGCAACAATTTGCGGCGATTCTGTCGGCGAGGTCGAGCTGCTTTTTGCATTTTTCAAGTGCGGCCTTCCGGACTTTTTCGTCGGGACTGATTGGATTGCTCCATGCACCGACTTCGGCAATGATGATGTCGGCTTTTTTGGCGGCTTTTGCGTAGGCGTTTACGACGTCGTCTTTTTCATTGGCTTCGAGGGGGCAGTAAGCTGCCCTGTAGCCGAGGCTCTTCAGACATTGTACCCAGGCATCGGGGCTTTCAAAATCATCGAAGACGGGTCCTCCGAGTCTCAAAGGTTTTTCGGCCGGTGCGGCGGGTGATTTGAGGGCCGATGCGGAGGCCAAAAGGGCTGCACCAAAAGCGGAATTTTTTATGAAGTTACGTCGGGTGATGGAGTTTTCTTTACCTGTCATTTCAGTGCCTTTCTTCAAAATTAAGATTCGTAAAAAATAAAATCAAGATTTATCAAAAACTGCATATGACAGTTTAGACTACTGCAGCGATAAATTCAAGAAAGGTTTATTCTTCCTTCGTAATACTACGGTGCGTAAGCCCGTAGATGGAAGTACCCGACGAAGTCGGGCGGGCTTAGCCCGTCCCGGAAAATGCCACGTCCGTAAGGGCGTGGAAATTTACTTCAGGGCGAACGGTTATATAGTCGGGGAACGGATAGTTGCAACAGGAAGAGGATTTTGATAGAATACTCTTTTTGAAGGCTTAGCGAGGCGGTTAAGTTTTTAATATGTGAAAGAGCGGTTAGCAAGAAGTCAATTTTGATTGATTCAGCGAGTTGGTATTGAAGGTATGGAAGAGAACACGAAACAGGCAGAGAGCGAGTCGAAAGCGGAACAGAGAAAGAAACTAAAGGCAACTCTTTTGAACAGTCCGGAGGGGCGTCTTTTGTTAGGGGGAGTGGGCCTGGCATTTATATACGCACTCTGGCTTGGGGTGCGACTGCTGCTTTCTCCGGATGAGTCTCAGGTTCTTGTTGGAATGACCGCTACTCAAGTAATGTTCGGCCGGGCAGCGGGGATGGCGTTCGGATATTCGCTTGGTCTCGGGCACAGGATAGTGATTCCGATATGTATAATACTTGAAACGATTATGGTTCTTGTGTTATATCCGCTGTTTGTTTTCAGCTGGCGTCACCTGCTGGTAATCAAGGGGCTGAAGAAGATATTCGAGCGGATGCAAAAGGCTGCGGAGGCGCGTAAGGGGATGGTAAGGAAGTACGGCATCATCGGGCTTTTTGCATTCGTGTGGTTTCCGTTCTGGATGACGGGACCGGTAGTTGGGTGCGTGATTGGTTTTCTGCTTGGTCTTCGAGTGTGGGTTAATATGACGGTTGTTTTAGGGGGGACTTATGCGGCGATATTCGGGTGGGCTTTTTTTCTGCGACATTTCCATGACCACGTGGCGTCGTACAGTTCTTACGCTGCGATGGCGCTAATGGGGCTAATGGTAATTATTATTATCGTGGGACATTTTCTTCATAGAACTCTCCGCGAGAATAGAGAGAAGGACTGAAGGGCTTTAAGCTTTTTTTGGGGATTTGGTTTGCGGAGGGGCGGTTTAAAAAGGTTGCATGATTTTGTGGAAGTAGTATAATTGCAAATCGTGAGCTGTCAATTGAAGGGAGCAAAGAATATGGCAAAAGTTGGTCCTGATGTCGAGATTCTCGAGTTTGCGGTCGCCAGAGAGGTAGAGGCGTATCATTTTTTTATGGCATTGGCGGGTCGAGTAACAAATTTGGGGACTCGCCGTGCCTTTGAAGATTTCGCCAAGGAAGAACTTGAGCACAAGGCGAAGCTTGAACTTGAAATAATGAAGATGGGAAAGTCTGTTCTGGTTGTAGAGGAGAAACCGCCCGGTGGTAAAGAGGACTATATGGTGTCTGCTGACGGCCCACCGTTGGATATGGACTACAAGGACATGCTTATGTTAGGGATGGAAAAGGAAGAGGCATCTTTCAGAACTTATGTGAACCTGCTGGCGAACGTTGATAGTGAGGAGTCTCGTGAAATTCTTCTGGCGATAGCGGAGGAAGAAATCAAGCATAAGCTGCGGTTTCAACTGGAATATGATATGCTTCTAAAAAAGGAGGGATGAGTCTGCGGGCACAGTTAGAGGGGATTAGAAGTTGAGGAAGGGGTTTTTGCTTGTTAAATTAAAAAGTAGGGGTGGTTTTTGTCCGTTTGGCCGATATAATTACACAGTTGTACTTATATTGTGTGATTTGAAGAACTATGGTTAAACGGATAGCTATATTGGGATCGACGGGGTCGGTGGGTAAAAATGCACTTCGGGTGATAGATGCGCTTAATTCGTCTTTGGCAGGGGAAAAGATACGATATGAGGTTACAGCTTTGAGCGCCCACAGCAGTGTCGAACTCTTAGCGGAACAGGCGAAAAAATATAAGGCGAAATTTATAGCAATCACCAACACCGATTACGTGGAAGAATTGGAGGATTTGGTCGGCGGTTTGGGGGTTGAGGTTTTAGGCGGGCCGGAAGGTCTGGTAGAAATAGGGGAGTTCGAGGAGGTTGATATTGTTCTTACGGCGGTTGTCGGAGCGGCGGGACTGGGTGCGGTTCTTGCAGCGGCGAAAAAAGGCAAGACATTAGCTATTGCGAATAAGGAGCCTTTAGTTGCGGCGGGAGAGCTATTGACGACAACGGTTCGAGAGAGCGGGGGTAAGATTTTGCCGGTTGACAGCGAACATTCGGCGATATTTCAGGCGATGCAGGCGGGGAGGGCCGATGAGGTCAGCAGGATAATCCTGACGGCGTCGGGTGGGGCTTTCCGGGACTATACGATTGAAGAGATTGAAAAGGCGACGTTGGAGGAGGCGCTTTCTCATCCGACGTGGGATATGGGGCCTAAAGTTACGATTGATTCAGCGACGATGGTTAACAAGGCTCTGGAGGTTATCGAGGCGCGGTGGCTGTTCGATGTGCCGGTCGAGAAAATAGAGGTGTTGATTCATCCGGAATCAGTGGTGCATTCTCTTGTAGAGTTTGTCGACGGTTCGGTGATAGCTCAGATGGGCCGGCCGGATATGTGCCTTCCGATTCAATATGCCCTGACGTATCCGCGGCGCGTGGCGGGTATTGCGGAGCATCTGAAGTTGGATGAACTGAGCAAACTTACGTTTGCACGGCCGGATATGGAAAAGTTTCCCGCGCTTTCGCTGGGCTTTGAAGCAGCAAGAACCGGAGGGACAGCGGCGGTTGTATTTAATGCCGCCAACGAGGCAGCGGTTGAGGAATTTTTGGCAGGGAGGATTAAATTTGTCAGGATAATCGAACTTATTGAGCAGTGTATGAGTAAACATAATGTAAAAAAAAGTATGTCCCTCGAAGAACTTCTGGAAGCGGATTCGTGGGCGAGAGAAGAAGTGCATAAGAGCATAAGAGCACAAGTGCAAAAGAGCACGAGTGCATAAGTGTGTAAAGACAGTTATTATTTTGAAATGGAGATTTTTTGATGTCCGAGGCTAATGGAAGAGAGAAGAATTACTTTCGAGTGTTTTTGCTGATTGTTTGTGTTGCTGCTGTGGTTTATTTCATCGTTCGAAATGTGGGGACATTCGGCAATATTCTGCTGACCGTGGCTGGTTTCGGGACGGTGGTTCTTGTTCACGAGTTCGGGCATTTTATTGTGGCCAAATTATCCGGTATAAAGATTGAGGCTTTTTCGATAGGCTTTCCGCCGACTGTTCTGGGTATATTAAGGACAGAAAATGGTTATCGAGTTCGGGTTTTGCCGGGTTTTTTGTCCAGAGAGAGAGGAGAAGAAGTGGACAAAACGAAAGACGAGGGCGATGACGGCAGTCTGTTTCGTTTTACCATCGGCAGGAAAGCGAAGGCGAGCGAAACAGAGTATAAAATCGGACTTATTCCGTTTGGGGGGTATGTCAAGATGCTCGGTCAGGAGGACACCAAGGCGGTTGAGGTCAGCAGCGACCCGCGTTCCTACGCCAACAAGCCGGTAGGTGTTAGAATGGGGGTTATAGCGGCGGGTGTTACTTTTAATGCAATCGGTGCGGTGATTCTTTTTATGGCGGCATTTCTTGTCGGTATAAATCTTCCACCTGCGGTGGTAGGAGGTGTGATACCGGATTCACCGGCTGAGCGTGTTGGCCTTAAAGGGGGCGATGAGGTAATTGAGATTGACGGTGAGGGAGATAATCTTGATTTCAGCAATATAGGTTTGGCGGCTGCGCTGTCGGATGTAAATGAGGTGATTAATTTGAAAGTTCGGCATGAAGACGGTTCTATAGAAGACTTTGAGGTAGTTGCTAAGAAGATGGACGGCGCTCCAATGAAAGATTTCGGTATTATTCTGCCGCAAAGTCTGACAATTGCAAAGCTTTCTTCTGAAAGTGAGGTTAATAAGTTACTTGCAGAAACAGGGTTAAGTCCAGGCGACCGAGTTAAATCTGTTAACAGCAAGGAGGTGCAGGCCTATTGGGAGCTGGCGGAAATAGTTCGAAATAGTCTCTCTGAGTCTGTGATATTTTTAGCTGAGCGTGAAGAGGCGGACGGCAAATGTGAAATAGTTGAATCGGAAATTCAGCAGAGTTTGAGCCATACAGAAAAGGAGGTTAAGTCGGAATCCGACCTTAGCCATATATATTCGATGGTGCCACGACTGCGGATAGATGCTGTTTTACCCAGGCAGCTTTCATTTAAGGACAGATTGATGTCCCTGTTTGGTAAAAAAGGTGAGAATACAAAAGAAGGTGAAAAGAAAGTACGCTTAATGAGCGGCGATATTATTCTTGCGGTTGGAGAAGTTGAGAATCCGACTTATAAGGAGCTTCGCGACGTTGTCGAAGGATACGAGGACAGAGAACTTGCCATGAAGGTATTGCGAGCGGATGTCAACGGCGTCGAAAGGAGCGTCGAGGTAACTGTAGTTCCGAGGCGTAAGGGTAACAGGGTGATGATTGGAATCATGCCTTCGCTTGACGGTGAGCATCCGATTGTGGCGAAGACTATTTCGGCGGATGAAGGTCCGGAGCCTTTGGCGATACCTCGCGGGGCAGTGATAGAAGCTGTTGACGGAGTAGAAGTGGCGAGTTTTTATGATGTTATAAGGCAAATCAAGGCCAACACTGGTAAGAGGATTACGATTGACTGGCGCGTTGGCGAGGAATTGGCAGGGTATGCGTCATTGGATGCGTGCGAGGGTGAGGAGTTTGTTACGGTCAAATCCGGTTTTGCAGATGCTGTTCCTTTTGACGATTTGAGAAAACTTTACAAGGCTACAGGGCCGATTGATGCGGTCAGGATGGGTTATAAAAAGACGATTATGTTTATTGTGCAGAGCTATTTGACTCTGCAGAGTGTGATTAAAGGGGTAATCAGTCCCAAACTTCTTATGGGGCCGGTCGGTATCATAGCTGTTAGTTATAACCTTGTTGCGAAAAGGCCGTTGATTTATTATGTTTATTTTCTCGGCCTGATAAACGCATGCATAGCCGTATTTAACCTTTTGCCATTTCTACCTTTTGACGGGGGACACATTGTGTTTTTACTGGTCGAGAAAATCAAGGGTTCGGCGGTTAATGAACGTGTCCAAGGGGCGATAGCTTATACTGGTCTTGCGCTTATAGGTCTGCTTTTTCTTTATATAACTTTTAACGATATTGTGCGGAGCTTTTTGAGCTAAGGAGAGGGAGTCAAAGAGGTACGACAGGAAAAGCAGGAGCGGTTTTGAAGAGCGGCCGGAATGAAAAGATGATTAAGAAAGCCAAGAAATTTATACGAGAGGTCAGGCCGCACACGACAAATATATTCTGGTCGAACCTGAACCAGATGGTTATTACCATAATGGCGCTTCTTGTTTCGATAGTATTTGCCAATTTCGCGACAAAAGAGCTTTACGGACAGTATTTATTTGTGCTGAGCTGGTTTGGGCTGTTCCTGATTGTTTCAATTCCCGGTGCGCAAACCGTAGTATTCAGAACCTCCGCTCAGGGATACGACGGTGTTTATCGCAAAGCAACGATGTTCAGATTTTTGTGCAGTCTTTTCGGTATTCCGCTGCTGATGATAACGGGGATTATTTTTTATTTGTTCAAGTCGGAAATAATCGGAGTGAGCTTCATAGGGTTTTCACTGTTCTTTCCGTTTATGACGAGTCTGCAAAACTGGACCCTGTTTCTAAAGGGCAGGTCACAATTTAGGAAGCTGGCCATCTGTAATTTAATCAAACTTTCGGTGAATCTGATTGCTGTTGCGTTGTCTATCATATTTGCAGGCAAACTAGTTATTATACTCGGTGGGTATTTTCTGGTTAACAGCGGTTTTAACATTTTTTACTATTTGAAGCTCCTGAAACTGCGGAGAAACGACAATCTGGACGCCAACTGGAAAAAGCAAAGTTACGCTTTAACGACAATGACTTTATCTACAATAGCCTTTGGCAAGGTGGATGTCGCTTTGATGGGTACTTTGCTTACATGGGAGCAGGTTGCCGTTTACAATGTGGTGATGAAGTTTGTGAACATATTTTTCAGTATAATAAAAAGTACGGTAGAGGCCATATTGCCGAACCTTTACCAGTCGAAAAAAATCACCATCAGGTACTTCTATAAGTTCTTCGCGGCATTATTTTTGATACCGATTATTTTGTATCCCCTCGTTAAGTATCCAATTCTTTTTCTGTACCGACAATATCCTGAGGTTATCGGTTATGCTCAGGTTTACCTGACGGTTATTCCGTTTTATTTTTTGAACATGATAACGACTCATCTTATGGTTAAATATAAGCTGAATAAGGAAATCAATATCAGCAGAATTGTTTCGATAGTTGCTGTAATTGTTCTGTATGCGGTACTGATTCCATTGTACGGCATCTGGGGCGGTGTAATTTCTTCTATGCTTTACTTTATATTGCAGTTGGTTTTAAACCTGTTTATGTTGAAAAGCAGAAACCCGGAATACAGTTCTCAGTCAGAGAATACAGCGGTGTTTTCAGAGGAATCGACTTTGGGATGACGGTCGGAAGTGCTGAAAAACTTGAATTCATGATGATCAGATAGGCCAAGTACTGCACAAAAACAGTAAGTGGAAGAAGTCCGGGGTATAAAATCCCTGTGTCGTGCAAATTTTCGAAAAAGTAGCTTTTAAGAGAAAATTCTTGATTGTTCAAGGTGAGTTTTGTAAAATTATTGACATTGAAAGGGCTGAATTCTGTTAAGTAATCGTTTAAATGGGAAATGTCAGAACCATAAAAAGGTGCTCTTCTCCTGTAACAATCTTGTGGAACTTCTACTGTGAATGTTATAGTCTTAATATGTGACGCTTTAAGAGCCATTAATCTCGGATGTTACGGTTATGATAAAAACACCTCTCCCGAGATAGATGAAATATCCAAAACAGGAGCACTTTTTACTAACGCTTTTTCTACTATAAACACAACAGACCCATCATTCACCACTTTATTCACCGGCCAATATCCAACTTCCCACGGTGTACTTCACCACGCCAACAAAATAAACGAGATGGAAAAAAGTTACACAGAAAATCTGACCTTCCTTTCTGAAATACTCCACAAAAAAGGTTTTGTCACAATAGGAATAGATTGGTTGGGAAAGTGGCATAAAAGAGGATACGATTTCTATGGAGGCATTAAAAACAACCTTTGTACCAATAATCAAATCGGCACAAAAACCACGGATAAGAAAAAAAAGATAACTTTAAGCAGAATTTATCAAGCGGCATCAAAAAAAATGTTTTCCAGGTTTTCTCTTTCCTTCGGAGTCTACAATTGGTATTACTCTATGAGTTCTCCATCTCGAAAAAAAGTAAGAAGTCTTCTTCAATCCTATCATTCAAAATCTGAAAAAAGCTTACTACAGTTAAGGGAAAATCCAATACTATCGGATTCTTCGGCACTGTCCGATTTAGCAATTAATTATATTCACGAGTTTGCCGGCAAAAAAAACTTCTTCTTATTCGTTCACTTCTGGGATAATCATATTCCTTATACCGCTCCCAAATCCATAGTCAGAGATTTTTTGAGTAAATATGATTATCCGTCTGAAAAAGTTCTTCCAATTCTTAAAAAATTGTCCGGGACTAAAGCGAAACGTCTTATTCTTAGCACTCTCAGGGGAAGGACTCCTGATACTATTGGTGAAATTATAGCCAATTACGATGCATCAATTAAATATGTCGATAACAATATTGGAAGAATATATAAATCTCTACAGGAAACAAATATCTTAGATGACAGCCTTTTGGTAATAGCTTCCGACCACGGAGAAAGTCTGACAGAACATGACATTTTTTTCGACCACCATGGACTCTATGATCCTCAGCTAAGGATTCCGCTTATTATTTGTCATCCTGATATTCAAGCAGGCAATTCTTATGATGAATTGGTCCAGAACCTTGATATCATGCCTACAATACTGGATATCGCTGGTATACACGATGTAAAGATCTCAGCAGATGGCGACAGCTTGCTGAAGATAATAAAAAACAAAAGTTGGAGCCGTGATTTTGTTTTTGCAGAAGAAGCCAATGCCCAGAGAAAACGAATGATACGGGACAAAAATTATAAGTTTATAAAGGCGTTAAACAGAAGTAAATGCACTCATTGCCAAAGATATCATTCAGAATATGATGAATTCTACGATTTACAAAATGATCCCGACGAAAATGAAAAAATTACGCAAAAGAATCGGAGCAGCATGTATGAAAAGGAGCTTAGTAGGTTCATAAACAGTCTTTCCAGACCCCAGGAGGGCAAAAGTGTTAAGTTTGAAGATGAAACCGAAATCAACGAGCGATTGAGAGCTTTAGGGTATATTTAATTCACCGTCAAATGACCACAGCTTAATAACAAATATGTCAGATTGATATAAGACATATTATAACGTTAAAGTTTTAGAAAATAATGAATTACTCTATTCTAATCGAGATTGAGAACACATTAAGAAGAAACGCTCCTATGATTGATGAGTTTGTTTCCGAAACAACTAAAAAACAAGGAACAATTACTGTCGATAAAGTTGACCTGCCGAACGTGGAAATTGTTTTATTCTTCCTTCGTAATACTACGGTGCGTAAGCCCGTAGATGGAAGTACCCGACGAAGTCGGGCGGGCTTAGCCCGTCCCGGAAAATGCCACGTCCGTAAGGGCGTGGAAATTTACTGGGTTTATTGTTCGAAAAAATGGGTCAGATGGAACAGGTTGCCGTTTACGGTCTTGTAATGAAGTTTGCAGATATATTTTTCAGGTTGATAAAAAGCACAATGGAAGCGGTGGTTCCGAGTATATACAAATCAAAGAAGATTACGATAGGGTATTTTTGCAAGTTCTTTTTATTATCGTTTTTGGTGCCGGTTATTCTGTATCCAATCATCAAGTATCCGATTCTTTTTCTTTATGGGCAGGAATGTTCGGAAGTGATTCTTTACTCTCAGTTTTACTTAACCATCATCCCGTTTTATTTCCTGAACCTGATGGCGACTCATTTTTTAATCAAATATAAACTGGACAAGGAAATTAATGTAAGCAGAATAATTTCGATAATAGCTGTAATTATTTTTTACTCGGTGCTGATTCCATTGTACGGTGTGTGGGGGGGTGTAATTTCTTCTATGCTGTATTTTATAGTTCAGTTGGTCGTAAACTTGTTCTTGCTAACAATTAGAAAGCCGAAATGAAGTCAAGATTTGCGTGGTTCCGGCGGCAAGACCGGTAAAAAAGATGCTTTAAATTGTTTCGATTCGGAGGAGATGTCGATATAATCGGGTAATTGAAAGTCGGAAAAATGTTTCCAAGAGTGATAAATAGGAAAAGTCAGTTGCCCCGTGTTTTGGTCACCTGATAATCCCCGGTGTGGTAATACAAATGACAAATATAGTTGATGTAAAGATTAGGCTGCAATCTCCAGCAGTCCAATATTTTGCAGGCTTAATAGTAAGCCTGGTTTTTCTGCTGGTTCTTATGAATTCAAAGGCAGCTTACAAAAATCTTCAAGTGCCCGAAGGTCAGTATCAACATAACAGGTGGGAGGGCACAGATGTTATGTCATATGTAAATCCTGCCAGGAATTATTTAGAATATGGGGTCTTCGGCGAGGGCAATACTCCGGATTATGTTCGGGGAATTGGGTATCCTTTATTTCTCAGCGTGATGATGAAGCTTTTTGGCAGCAAATGGTTTGTTGCCACTTTCCTTTTTCAAGCGGCTATTTTTACATTCGCATACCCTACATTAACGAAAATAGCAGCTATTTTGTTTAAGCAGAAATATCCTTATGTCATTCCGGCTTTTTTGTTTTATCTCGTCTCGGGGGCTTATTTTACAAAGGTTCCTATTTTATTAACGGACACGTTTTTTGCAGTATTTTTTATTATAGGTTTATATTTTGGACTATTGTCTATTGTTAAACAAAGTTGGAAATATTTGTTTTTACAGTTGTTTTTTATTGGTTATACGGCACAAGTCCGTCCATATTTGATTTTTTATCCCGTACTTAACGTTTTTATTTTGCTAACTGTTGCCAAGAGATACCACCTATCTAATAGCCGAAAGGTTAAAATTCTTATCTCAACTTCCTCGCTGTTGTTTGTGGTCTTATGTAATATACAATCGTTTCGAAATTATTTGAACTATGGTTTTTTTGCGCCCTCGGATGTTTCCTCTACGATTTTGTTCACATGCCTGGCAAAGCCGGTACTTGTTAATGTGAACGAAGCGGGCAGCGCAGAAAAAATGCAAGCCGAGGTTGACAAGATTGACAACATTCAAAAGAGGTCAAGTTTGAAACGGAGATATGCAATAAACACATTTATAGAATATCCCTTGCCGACATTGAAACAGTTTACAAAAAATGCGGTTTCGTCGCTTGGAGCCACTCATCACTACGATATTGCCAAATTTTGGGGTTATCACTGGTGCGACACTAACATTCCCGGCAAAATGCCTTTTAAGAAGTCATCCCTGGTCTATGCTACCAGAATAATTTTCTATTTGGTTTACTTTGTGATATACCTTTTTTTTCTGTTTTTTCTTGTTCGCTTACTAAGAGAGAAAAAAACATTCTTTTTTTTCACGATATTTGTTTTTTTGTTTAGTTTTTTTTTCTCAGCATTCATAGCAGGCGGAGCGGCAAGAATGCGTTTGCCCGTTGAGGGGATAATTGTTATGTTTTCCTTTTATGAGATTAGCCGGATAAAGTATTTGAAGGCGACTTGGTTGTCCGCTAAGACAATTTGTCAATAGGTACGGGACATATTTAAGGTTGAATATCTACCACTAGTTCCGGTGGTAAACATTAGACAGGATTCTTTATAGGGTTAAATATCGGACAAGCTATATTTGTGCTCTATAACACTGTTGAGAACCAAATTGGACTAAATTTAAGTTAAGCTTTATTTGGTTTTGGTGGCTATGGACACATTTCTTCTTTGTAGTCAGGGTAGAAGAAAAATGACCATTGAAAAATATTTTATTAAGTACGGTTATTTTGCAGATAATCGGGTTATAACCATTGATGAGATTTCAGGGGGACAATATTGGAATAATTCCAGGATTAACAGTTCATACTATTATCAGTTTCTGGTTTATAGATGTGCCAAGAAACTAATACAAGAGAAAAATATAAAACAGGTTATTGACGTCGGCTGGGGAACAGGTACGAAGCTTGCTTTTATTCATAACAATTTCCCGGGGGTAGATATAGTCGCTGATATAGAAGATGGACTTGATTTTATACCGGATGGTTCTGTCGATGAGATTTATTCTCATAGTGTTTTAGAGCACATAGAGAATTTTGAAAAATTGATGAGCGAGATTGTAAGGGTGCTTAAGAAAGACACGAGAGTATTTGCCTATATCCTCAATTTTTCAAGTCCTTACTATTATTCGGACCCTACGCATAAGAGGTTTTTCGGTCTTTACACTTTTTATTATTTTGTTGATTCCAAGCATCAGTTAAAGCGAAAAGTTCCAAAACAGTATTTTGACACGAAAAAAGAAATCGTGTCGCAAAAGCTCATTTTCAATTCCAGTTTTTTATTCAGAAAGATTGTTAAAAAGATTGTCGGTGTAATTTTCAATTTGAACAGATTTACCCAAGAGCTTTGTGAAGGAAATTTTTGTTATATTTTTCCTTGTAACGGCATTGAAATAGTTTTTACCAAAGATGAGTGAATTGGTTTAACTACACATATTTTCAAGTGAGATGAAATAAACTGAAAGACATTCACGATACAAGTAATGAGTCAAGATAATACGAATGATTCGGAATCAATTACCCTGGCGGCATTAACCGGTGGTTTCAACAGACCTTCTTCTCGTTTTCGGATGCGGCAGTATATAACACGGCTTGCCGAGCACGGCGTGAATGTACAAGAGCATATACCGTTTATCGAGAAGACCTGTTATTTGCCGGGCCCATTGAAAGCTATACGTCATATTCCCGCCCTTTTCAGGTCGCGTGATGCTGATTTGGTATGGCTTAGCAGGTCGTTTGTCAAAGGCTATGAGACGTTTGAGCGATTTCTCAGGCGTCCCCGCGTATTAGATGTCGATGATGCGGTTTGGCTTGGCAGGCCGTTGGGTCGTTTTGCTGTGCCTGATATTGCACGGTCAATGGATGCGGTGATAGCAGGAAATAGTTATCTGGCTGAATACTTTTGCAGGTATTGCAAAAAAGTTTATGTCATCCCGACAGCGATTGACCTGGATAGATATAAATTGCGTTCTCAGTCGGCGATGGAGTCGCCGGAGAAATTTGTGATAGGCTGGACGGGTTCAGTCAGCAATTATAAATACCTGAAAACTATCGAACCTGCACTCAGTCGTTTTCTCCGAGAGCATACCCGAGCAGAATTTATGCTGATATCAGACCGCTGCTGGAAGCATGAGTTACTACCTCCGGAGAAGGTTAGATTCATTATGTGGGACAGAGAAAAAGAGGTCAGCGCTTTGCATTTGATGTCTGTTGGTATAATGCCCCTGACCGATGACGAATGGACTCGTGGCAAGTGCAGTTTCAAGATGCTCCAGTATATGGCGGCAGGTTTGCCGGTGATTGTTTCACCTGTGGGGATGAACCTGGACGTTTTACAACAAGGTAATATTGGTTTTGCTGCCGACTCACCAGATGAATGGTATGAAGCTTTAACGGCACTTTATGAAGACTGGTCCCTTCAGGTTAAGCTTGGTCTGGCCGGGCGCAAAATTGTGGAACAGTTTTATAATGCCGACACGATTGCGAGAGAACTGGCTGATATATTCAAATCATTGCTCTGATAGCTCCTGTTGCAGTTGGGGAGTTTACAGAGAGCCTTTTTTGCTCACCGGATTTTCCTGGCCCTGAGTACAAAGTGACTGAAAGTCAGGTAGTTACTTACTGTGTTGTCAAGCAGCACCCGTGCCCAAGGCACAATATACGGGACGTACCAATTTTGAGAAAAATCGCCGAGGTCGTGCTCGACCAAGAGCTGACGCCAAGCGACAGGGCTCTGGTGTATTTTCCTGTTTACGGTTCGAGAAAACGGCGAAGGCAGACCCAAGTCGGCGAATAAGTTTCTTCGGCTGGCATCACAGAGAATGACCCAACCGTTTACTTTGAGCATTTTGGCAATTTGAGCGATTACCCGGTTTTGGGACTGGCATGCGACGGTGTCCCGGCGGATGTCCGAAGAAACCTCGCGAATGTGATTGATACTGTTGTAAAGCAGGACGAGGTCGAATGGAGTTTCAGTGCTGTAATCCAGAAAATCTATCGGCTTATGTTCGCATTGAGCCAATCCGAGTTCCTCCCGTATTTTCAAAAAAGTCTGAATTGAACCGGATGTGCTTCCGGCGGCTTCGGGTTCTAATCCGACAACCTCTCTGGCACCATAAATGGCTGCATAAAATGTTGCAGTGCCTTTGCCGCAGCCTATATCGAGTACCCGGGCGCCCCTGAGCAGCGGTAAAGACGGGCCGAAAAAGCGCCGCATATGCCATTGGAGGCTGACGAGTTTTTTTCCGACCAACTCCGAAAGGCGTTCGACATTTGCCCGGTCTTTTTCTTTTACAGAGACCTCATTATTCTTTTCTATTTTCGTTGCTCCTTTTTAGCTTGTGGTTTTCGGTGATTTGAATAAAACAATTTTTGTATTGTTCAACAATTTTAGCAATATCGTGGTTTTCTTCTGCATACTTTCTTGCATTTTTGCCTAATTCTGTATAGCGTTCTTCTTCGAGCAAAGCCTTTAACGAGTCAAGCAGTTTATCCCAATTGCCGTCACAACTGATTCCGCAATTATACTTATCTAAAAATTTATCGGGATTCACATTCAACGATAGGATTGGTGTCGAACACTTACAGGCCTGGATAAAAGTATTTGGAAAACCTTCCGAATCGCTGGTATTTACAAAGACTTTGGCTTTTTGGAAATAGCTGTCGATATTGTGAAACGGCACTGTTGTTATGAACTGCAGGTTTTGAATCTGTTTTACCTGTTCGACGAAGTCATCATAGCGGTTATCATCTGTGGCTTTCTGACATATCATGGTAAAGTGCAGGTCGGGCGACTGCCGGACCAGTTTTAGAAACAGGTCCGGTCGTTTGACAGCGGCACTTCGGCCGACCCACAATATCGTTTCGCGACGGCACTGGCTGACAGGCGGCAGCTGGTGTGCGTTGCCGACAGCAGTTGAGGAAATACCGGTGTTGGCGAGCAGGCTGTCACTTCCGGTCACATTCTGAGTAAAGACAGCTTTGGCGCTGCGTAGCGACCAGACGAAAGCCCTGCCGCGAAACCAATGCCGACGTAAATATGTCCCGTCACATTCGTCGGTATTAGCTGTTCGGTAAACAAACATTCTGCTGTAAAATTTGCAGAATAAAACCACCGTTGCTGTTACCAGTGACGACATTTTCCTGAAGTAGATTGATGCATCAGCCTTGCGCATTGCACAAAACAATTTCCACGGTGCGAAAATCAGGCTCTTGTTAAAATCCAGGCTCTTTATAACGGTCACTCCATCACGAATTTCTACCGGCTGCTGACCATAGTCGGCTGTTATGAAACTAACTTCAAAATTTTTATCCTTTGCAAGTTCTGTGGCGAGCAGATACGAATCGACCTCCGCCCCTCCGAAATTACTTTTGACGTCGGGATTGAACAACGGGTATGCCTTAAGGACTACAAAACAAATTTTAACAGGTTTAGTGTATGGTGTCATTTTACTTCTTTGTTAGGCTGTTTACAATGCCATTGTAGTAATTAAGGTATTTATCAGCTACGGATTTCCAGCTAAAATTCTCTGCCTGCTTTCTGGCTTCAAAACACATTGTATCATATAGTTTTTCGTTGCCAGCCAGACTCTTTATAGCATTAGCTATTGATTCTTTATTTGCCTGTTCGACAACAATTCCATTATCAGCTATTAGTTCCCTTACCCCTTCGCAAAGAGTAGTAACAATGGGCAGGCCGGAAGCCATTGCCTCCAGCATAGCGTTGCTCATTCCCTCCTGCATAGTAGCGCTGATAAAAATATGATTTTGGCGATATAACTGCGGCATCTCTTTCGATTCGATTCTGCCGGATATCTCGACAATATTACCGAGTTTTTTTTGCAGTACAATTTTTCTTAGATTATTTTCCAATTCACCGCCACCGACTATGGTTAGATGAAGCTTACAGCCCTGACGGTACAGGATATCAACAACGTCGATTAATATTTCAACTCTTTTGGTTACGGATAATCTGCCGACAGTCAAAAGCTTTAAGGTCTCAGGTTTTTCGTTGGTTTCGGCAGGGTAGAACTGCTCAAGGTCTACGCCGTTTGGAATGACGTCAATCGAGACACTGGGGAGAAAGCTTAAGGCACGATTTTTTAATCCCTCACTACATGCCACCAAAGCTACGGCGTTTTTCCAGATTAACTTAAATATGGGGCCGAGAATTTTATAATCGATTTTTAATCTTGCATGCTTTCCCGGAACATCGGAGCCTCTGAGCGAAATTATGTAGGGTAAGTTATTTTCGGTTCTATAACACAACCAGCCGGTGGGAAAACCGAAAAAAGCGTGTGCAAAGGCATAATCATTATTTAGTAATAGTCTCTGATAGTGCGAACGGGCTTTTAGCAGCCATTCAATGACTTCTATTTTGCGCCAGTGGTGCAGACTCTTTTTATGCACACCAACTTTATAAATAGTGATATTTTCAGAGAACTGCTCCTCAAAGAAACCAAGCTTTGGGGCTGAAGTTAATACATCTATTTTTAAGTTGTGTGTTTTTGCGTATTGTCTCAAAAGAGACTGATGCGCTTGACCGGCCCCGCCTCCAACAGGTGGGAACTCATAATTTAACATTAATATTTTCATTATCCGGCTGTTAAATTAGTACTTTTGAGTTTGCTTTTTGTTAATTCCTTGTTTTCCGGGCTATGACATATAGATTGGTCTGCAGGCCAAGCGGCAGACGGTGAAAGTTTATATGCTTAAAAATATTACCTATAGGCCCAAGCCTTTGCAATTTCCTGAGAGTAAATTCATTTATCGGGTCCATTTTGACAAATTTTACTTCAAATCCGTGTCCGGCCAGTCTCCTTCTCAACTGGCCCGGAGTATGGAGCGAGGGATGAGCCCTTCGCCATTTCAGGGATTTTTTCGATAACGTTTCAAAAATTGCATTGCTGTATTTGTTTGGTGTCTGGAAAAGGTAATACCCGTCGGCTTTGAGGAGTCGGAAAACCTCGGCCACGTGCCTGTCTATCTGGGCAATATGCTCAAACAAATCAAAGCTCAACACAATGTCGAAAGATTGGTCTTCGTATGGCAAAAGTTCGGCAGGCTGGACTTCCAATTTAATATCACGGTATTTTTTTAAGCCGTAATCAATTGCTTCCTGTGATATGTCCGTTCCGGTAATATCGTATCCCTGTTCGCTCAGTTCAAACACAATACTTCCAATACCACAACCGATTTCTAAAATTCTGTCCCCCGGCTTTAGCAGATTTGTTTCTGTTAAGAATTCTAAATTTGTTTTCAGGTTGCCGCGTTCTTCCTTTCCTGCATCAAGTCCTTTTCGCCAGGTTCGGTCGTACAGTTGCTGTTGTTTTTTCAGTCGTTCTTCCATTACTGTTCCGGCTGGGGACTTTTCCTTTTGAAGAGAACATACTTGTGGAAATTCGCGGGCACGATTTCATAGTTGCTCATAACAAATTTTCTAAACGGCGCCATTGCCTCGTATCTTAGTGCCTCCTCTTCATTGACATTGACACCCAGCCAATTACGATACTCTTGGTCGGGATTAGTTATTTCTTTATCCAATGATTTTAAGATCTTGTACTGTATTATGGGCCATAATTCGAGTGGCGGTCGGTCCCAGGGGAAATGCTTCTTGTAGGTATCAACAATGAAGTTAGGCGGTTGTTTCCTGAAGGCAGTTAATAGCTCGTTAATTCTTTTGGAGAGTTCTTCAGGAGTCAGCGTGTGCATTGTGCCTTCAAAGGCTTTCGGCGCCGGGCAAAATCTTTGGGCCTTGATGTATATTCCCGGTTCCCATCCCCAAACGTAAATCTTATCTTCCGGCGTGGAATTTGTGCGTATGTAATCGCCGACAATTTCCCAGTAGCCTTTTTGACCTTTTTTGTAGGCGGTAGCCTCGTTTATCTTTTGGCGATAACCTCTGCTTTTTCGGCCGTAATCGGCATTTGTATGCGGGCTTTTTTGTATGCCTGAAAATATATGCTGGGACATTACTATCATACAGATAAAACCTATAATGCCCACCACTATCCACCTATTCTTATGTAAGACGCTGGCTTTTAGCCTGTCGCTGTATAGAGCAATTAAATATCCGCCAAGCATTGCGGCCGAGGCATTCATCGGCAGAAAATACTGCTCATACCCGCGCGGACTAACCCATATAAAAGCCATATCCAGCAGCCACCATACTGCAAACAGCAGCACGAACCGGTCATAATCGGCTTTGCTCTCGGGCTTTAGTTTTCCCATCCGGTGCATAATCATTCTAATCAGCCTGGCGATAATTGCTCCGGCTGCCAGCACTATCGGCAGTATCAAAAGCCGGTAATATCGCAGGATCCTGAACACCACTTCTTTTTTCTTCTCGGGTTTTAGTATTTCCCAGCTTTTAGTGACGTATCCCGGCAGCAATCTGTTTAATAGCCCTTTTTTGTCGGGCGTATTTTTAACCTCGCTATCATCTGTCTCGGTTTCCGCCGGTTTATGTTCCCTGTTTTGCTGAGAGCTTTGAAACGTCGAGACCACAGGTTTCCATAGAAATGAATACGGCAGTTTTCTGCCGTCGTGACAGGTCAGCAGCCACACATACAGCGGCGCTATAGCAATTACGGCACCTGTGAAAAGCAGCGCTATTTCGCGGGCAGTTTGTTTGAAGGTTCTGTGTTTGAAAAGAGGCTGAAGAATTACGAAAAGACCTATTGCTCCAATTGCCGACATTCCCGTCGGTTTGAACAGCGGCGCCCAAGTTAGAAAGGCACCCGCCAGAGCGGCCCACCACCATTTTGAGCCTAACTGCCGCAGTACAAAACAACTGACTGCCATTATCATAAAGGCAATCATATATTGTTCCTTGACGTTGCCGAACTTTGCAATGAGAGGGGCCGATAGATAAATTGAAGCTATTATGACTCCCACAGCGGCTGCGAGTGTACCGAAAAGCTTTCGCATCGCAATAAACATCATTACTAAAGCAGCAGCCTGAAGAGTCATTTGTATAATCTCCGGGCCGATTTCTTCAAAGCCGAACAGCCATACACCCAGCATATTTACCAGAAGGGTGCCGAGTTGTGCGCTAGGCTTTTCATCAACGCCGATAACCGCACCGTCGAGAACGCGTTTAGCCGAATAGACATAAGCACCGCTGTCGAAGGGCCCCGGAGTATTGAATTCTATGTATTTGCCGAGGACGAAAGGGATGGCCGCCAGGACAGCTATTATAACTAAGATGACAATCTTTTTTTTGGTTTGTTTTGTGTCGGCGGGAGCAGTTTTTTGCCTGTGTGTTTTTGCGTGTCTTCTCAAATGCCTGTTTCTTGGGTGCTGTTTGGTCATTTCTCATCTCCGCTGTCGCCGGTTGGTTGCCCGGGCGATTCGATTATGTCTTTGATGACATAAGTCGGGCGATTTTGTGACTCGTGATACGTGCGGATGAGTATCTCGGCGAGCAGTCCCATCAGAATGAACTGAATGGTAGCCGTTACCAGCATAGCTGTTAGAACCAGCAGAGGATTTTTGTTCATTGAAAAGTTGGAGAAGACTTTTTGATAAAGCACGGCCAGGCCTGAAAGGAGCGAGCCTAAGCCGGTGAGCATTGCCAGGCCCCCAAAAATATAAATCGGCTTGGTGGAAAAAGAACCCATAAACTTGACGGTAATAAGGTCCAGCACAACTTTGAATGTTCGTGCCAGGCCGTACTTGGCGACTCCGGCGGTTCTGGGTCTGTGGTTTACTACCATTTCTGCAATACTTGCCCCATTCCAGCTTGCCAAAGCTGGAATGAATCGGTGCATTTCGCCGTAGAGTTTTGTTTGGTCAAGGATTTCCCTTCGGTATATCTTGAGTGTGCATCCGAAGTCGTGAAGCTTAACCCCTGTGATTGTGGCGATTAACCAGTTTGCGATAACAGATGGCAAGAGTCTGGTGAGAGCCTTGTCGTGTCTTTTCTTTCTCCAGCCGCTGACGATGTCAAAGCCTTCGTTAAGTTTGGCAATCATTTTTGGTATGTCATCAGGGTCGTTTTGTAAGTCGGCATCGATAGCTACGATAATTTTGCCTCGTGCGTGTTCGAAACCGGCGCTGAGAGCAGCGGTCTGGCCGAAATTCCTGCGAAAGCGAATCAACCGCAACCTTGTATCGTCTTTTTGCAGTACGCTTAATATTTCGAAACTTTTGTCTGTACTGCCATCATCGACGAATAGTATCTCGTAATCATATTTGCCGGTTAGCGTTTGCGTGATTTGCTGATGGAGTGGTCCGATATTATCCTGCTCGTTTAACAATGGCACTACCACCGAGACTTCGGCACTTATTTTTCCCATAATTTACCCCGTATAATCAGCTTACATTATAGTAATAGTTAAAATATCGGCTGTAAAGGCATATCTGAGTAGTTAAAACTTCAAAGCAGTGATTGATTTTCCCCCAAAACGGCTGTAATATCGAGGCTCTGAGGTATGGCTAATTGGACTAATTGATATAAAAAGTCGAAAGGTGAGCAGAATGGCCAAAAACAAGAGACGATGGTGGCTTTGGGTTGCGTTAGTAGTGTTTGCTGTGAATTGGTCAGTGACATCAGCCGATGAGAAACGTACTGTTGTCCGTCCTGAAGATACAGGGGCGGCGCTGGAGAATCCCGGTATGGGATGGGTATTACACTACTATGACAATCGGCCCAACAAATATGGCTCGAGACTTTCGGCATCAGATACAGTTGATGACTTTCCGGGCCTGACTGTAATATACCTGCGCATTCCGTGGTCGTACATTGAGCCTGAAGAGGGCAGGTTCAACTGGTCGGTACTGGATACGCCAGCCCAGCGCTGGATTGCCAAAGGAAAACAAATAGCTCTGCGTATTAGCTGCAGTGAATCTTTTATGCGTTATGCGACGCCTCAATGGGTGGAAAAAGCCGGCGCTAAAGGCTATAACTTCGAGCGAGGCAAAGGCGTTACACCGGACGGGCCTTTCTGGGAGCCCGATTTCGACGACCCGATTTTCCTAGAGAAACTTGATAACTTTTTAGCGGTCCTGGCTGAGCGTTACGATGGTAGTTCTGAAGTTGCTTTTATTGATGTGGGCTCATTAGGTGTATGGGGAGAGGGACATATGGACGCCAGTAGTAAGCGTGTTTATAAGGTGGCTACTCGAAAAAAGCACATCGACCTTCACTGTAAGAATTTTAAGCATACGCTGCTTACGGTCAATGATGATTACGCCGAGCCGGGTGTTCCGGGCAGATGTCCCGGCTATTATGAGGTTATCGATTACGCACGAGCCAAAGGGCTTACTTTGCGAGATGACAGTATTCTTGTTGAGCCCGGCATTGAGGCCTATTACCACGCGGAAATGGCGCAGGCATTTTGGCCGAATCTGCCAGTTATTCTCGAAAGCCAGCATTACGGTAGTTCAAAAAAGAGAGGCTACTGGGAGGATGGGAGTCTGTATCTGAAGGCTGTCGAAGAGTATCGTGCCAGCTATGCGTCGATACACTGGTGGCCAAGGGAATTTCTCAATGAGAACCGTGATTTGGTCAGGCGGATAAATCTTCGTCTTGGATATCGGCTGCAGATGCTCGAAGCATCATGGCCGAGTGAAATGAGTGTGAATTCATCCTTTAGGTTTGTGGCAAAGTGGCGTAATGGGGGTGTTGCACCCTGTTTGCCGGGTGGTTATCCGGCGGTTACGCTGAAGGACAAAGCTGGCGGTATCGTCGGAGTTTTTGTTGATGATGGTTTTAATGTAAATACTTTATATGTCGGGCCGCCGGGAGAAGCCCAAATCAGAACTGAAAATGTAAGTTTCGAACTGGCCGAGCCTCTGACTTGTACTGATTTTAAATCAGGTATCAAGCCGGGCAGCTACGATTTATATATATCAGTCGGAACTCGTACAGGTACGCCGCGTATTGCACTGCCGTTGCCCGACAGCGACGGACAGCGCCGGTATCGCTTAGGATCGTTGAAAATAAGAGGTTCTGTAGAACGTTAAAGATTGCAGGTCTCAGCCGATAAATGATTTAGTTCAATGCAGATAAGGCCGATATGATGGGAAAACCGAAGGCCGTTGAGCAGGCTTTTTGCTCAGTTTATGAGGGTTCAAGTTGATGGACGTTTTGATGTTAAATTGTAAATTTCTTGCTTAAAGGTATTTTTCTCATTATAATAAAGGGCTCGTATAAATTGTTCAAAATTTGCTTTTTAATTTGGTTTGGAGATAAAAAAAATGAAACCTAATCATTTTATTGTAACGCTTCTTGCTGTCGGGTGTATTTTGTTGCTTCAGGCCGGCTGCCAACAGCCGGAAAAAGCAACGCCACAGGCTAAAGCGGCGGTTGGTCCGGCCGGGACCGAACCGGCGGTTAGTCCAACTCCACAAGCGGCCGAAAAGACAGGGCCGAGAATTAAATTCGAAAAAATATATCACAATTTTGGTGACGTTGGCCCAAGTTCAACAAATGTGTGTGAGTTTAAATTCACAAATGCCGGCGACAGCCAGCTGAAAATAACAAAAGTCAGCAAGACCTGTGGCTGTACGCCGTTTACACTTGCCAAAAAAGAATATGCGCCGGGTGAGAGCGGAACCTTGAAGGTAAAATATATTTCGGCCAAGACCCCCGTACTGTCGGTAAAACGTTTGTTTGTTTACAGCAACGACGAAACAGAGCCCAGGACCCAACTGACGGTAAGGGCACAGATTGTGCTTAAAATCGATTATAAACCGAAGAATTTGAAGCTTTTGCTCAGAGACGAAAATGCCGGCTGTCCAAAGATTGAGATTAAAAGTGTTGATGATAAACCTTTTGCAATAACAGAGTTCAAATCTACGGCTAATAGTATAACCGCTGATTATGACAGGTCGGTGACGGCGACAAGCTTTGTTCTTGAGCCGAAAGTCGATATTGAAAAACTCCAGAAAAGCTTAAGGGGGCATATCAATATCAGCCTGACTCATCCGGAATGCAAATCAATACTTATTCCCTTTAATGCCCTCGCCGAATTCAGAGCCAGCCCGTCGGTGATTAGTGTGTTCAATGTTGAGCCGCAAAAACCGGTGACAAGGCAACTTTGGATACTTGACAATTATGACGAAGATTTTGAAGTTGAGTCGGCGTCTTCTGAAAAAGGAACTATAAAGGTTTTGAGCCAGGAGAAAGTCGGCAGACGCTATAAGTTCGAACTTGAAATAATGCCGCTGGCAGCCGAGAGTAATCCAAGAGTTTTCACAGATAACTTTATTGTGAATATCAAGGGAGGCAAAAAGGTGGAAGTTGTCTGCCGAGGATTCTATGCAAAATAACAGCAAGAGTTGTCGGGCTTATAAAGATTAACCGGGGCTATGAAGCAATTGGTGATTTTCATTTGTGCGTTAGCGGCAGGCGCATTTTGCGTATCCGCTTTATTGGCGAAACCATCGGCAAAATCGGTTCCAAGAACCGATGAGCTGACGCTTTTTCTGACGGGCAATGAACTTGGAGCGATAAAACCCTGCGGTTGCAGCGGGGGACAACTTGGGGGTCTTGACAGACGCAAAGCGGTTTTTAACAGTGTCCCTGAATCAAAACGGCTGATTATAGATACAGGTTCCCTGGTAGAAAGCGACAGCGAGCAGAGCCTCATCAAGTTCGATATAATAGTCCAGGCTTATAATCTGCTTGGTTACGATGTGGTTCATCTGACCGAAAAAGATATTGAAATAGGCAGAGGACGAGGATTATTAGATGGTATGGGCCTGTTCTTTAATATTATAAGCTCTGCCACGGCCGATGATGTGAATATCCCGGGGAAATTCACAAAAGAATTTGCACTGCAGAAAAGAACGGTTGCTGTTACGATTGCGGCCTTTGACGCCGAATTATCCCCGATAGACCAAATCGATGAACTTTTTGCCGATGGGGAGAATCTGCAGACAATTAAAATACTCATCCTGAATAATTGTGATGAGCAGATTATTTCTTCCATTTCAGAGATGGACTCGGATGTGGATTGTATCGTATGTCCGTCCGAATTCGATGAGCCGATGATGATTTCCGAACCGAATGAAAGACCTTTGGTTTTTTCGGTGGGACAGTTCGGCAAATATGTCTGCAGGCTGCAGGTAACGTCGGCTTCGGCTTGTGAGAAACCGGCCCTTGATTTTTTACCTATAAAAGTCATAGAGGACTTGCCACAGGAAAAATCCCTCGTTGAATTGTATAAAGATTACCAGCAGTTTGTTAAAGAAGCCGATCTTTTAGAGAAATATCCACGTTTTATTTTGCCGGACGGGCTGAAATACGAAGGCTCGAAATCATGCTACAAGTCCTGCCACGAGTACGAATATGAAAGATGGAGCGAAAAAGAACACGCACACGCATATGAGACGCTTGAGAAGGTGGGCTCGCAGTTCGACCCGGAGTGTGTGGTTTGCCATGTCGTTGGTATGGAATATGAAAGCGGGTTCATTTCTGAAGAGAAAAGCGGAGAGGATTTTAGAAATGTCGGCTGTGAAAGCTGCCATGGGCCGGGCTCGGAACATAACAGGACTTTGGGCAGGACAAAAACCACCCTCCCGTGGTCCGATTGTACCGATTGCCATACTCCCGAACAAAGCCCCGATTTTTTGGAGCAGGAGCTGATTAATTTTGAAAAAATAACTCATTGGAAGGAACCAGATGCCACAAATAGTGTCAAATAATAATGATAGATGTGGTTGGTGGCCGGCAGTTTGCAGTTTATGGTCTGAAAAAACCGGGTTTTAAGGTGGTATGATAAAGATATTTCGAATCACAAGTATTATAGTTGCAGTTTTGGCAACCGTTCTTGTTGTTGCTTCTCCTGTGGTTTTGGGTTCTCAAAATGACAAAGACATCGAAGAATTTCTGAAATTACCGGGTGTTGTGGAGGAATTCAAAAAGGCGGGAGGTCAGAAAACTGCGAAAAATGACGATCAAATCTCACCGCTTGTAAAGCAGGCCAAAAGTTTTGCCTTGTATCTGAATCCTCCACCCAAGCCAAAGGCGAAACCTAAATCAACTAAGAAATATAAGCCGAAAACCGCACCCAAACCTGCCGGGCCTGTTACAACTAAATTTAAGCTAATAGGAACAAGTTTCTACGAATCGCATCCGGAGCTTTCGTTTGCGTTGATAGATGAGCCGGGCAAAGGATTTCGGTGGCTGCGGCAATCCAGTTCTGTCGGGCATTTGGTCATTGAGGAAATAAAAGACGGGCTTGTAGTAATTCGTGACGGTCAAAGGACTTACGACCTTATAGCTGAGAGAAAGACGAGAAAAAGCCTCGTAAGAGGTAAAGAGGCAGCGCCTGCTGAAGGCAGCAAACCTTCTGAATTGGAAACCGAGCCAACCGTGAATAAAGAGGAAATGCTGGAAAACATTATCGAAAGGATTGAATCTGTGGTTGCCCCTGATAGCACAGATTCTCAGCCAGCCGCCGAAGAAAATGATCCGAGAATGCAGGAACTCCTTTCTGCTATCGAGGCTATGCGTGCACATAGTGAAGAATCGAAGAAACTGAATGATTTGGGCCAGAAATTGAAGAGCACCCAGGAGGATACAACGCCGGTCAGAAGGAGTAGAGTCACAAACCGTAGAACAAGGAGCAGGGCTCGAGACAATTCCAGAGCTAATAACAACCCGAAAATACGAACGAACGCACCTGACCCAAATAGTCAGGAGTAACAAAAAAGTTCCACACTTCTCGAATATCAGTCCAAGAAACTATCCCAAAATGCGACATGTACTTCTAAGTCTATTATTTTGCCTAAGGGGGTATGCCGCGAAAAAAACTTGTTTTTGACCTGCTGGATTTTTCTGGTTCGTCTCTAAAACTTTGCGTATTTATACGTTTTTCGCTCAAGGCACATAAGAGACAATCTTTAGCCTTGGTATAGCGGTTTTTTTATCTGTTTTGCTGTATTTTTGACCTGAAATTGGGGAACTTTTTGGCTTTTTCTTTGTCTGAATAAGTATAGAATGTGCTTGATATGTATATGATTTATGTATTCAGGCGGAGTTTTTAAGTAAAATTTTTTGAAAAAAGCAGTTATCTGAAGAGTTTTCGGGTTTTTTATACGACAGAAAGATGAAAAAGTGTGTTAAATGTGTATTTTTTTTGGTTTGTCTGACTATGGAGTAATTTATGGTGGCGCAGCGACGAATTCAAAGCTTCGATAACAATAAAATTTTCAAATCCGTTTTTGCTGTGATTATCGGACTTTTTATATGTGGCAGTATAATTTTTGCAGCAGAAGAAAAACCGGTCGATAAGGCCAGTTATGCTCCTCTGAGGTATATGTCTCGGTCATTAAGGCACATATCAGCCGAGGAGGGCAAGAAGTATCTTGCTGAAGCCGGGGTTGGAACTGCTTCGCAACTTCCCAATACCAATATGCTTTTAGTGACCGGGCATCCGCTTGATTTAATCAAGGCAAGTGAAATTTTAAAGTTAGTTGACAGTAAGGAAAGCTTTATTATAAGGGTGATTTCCCCAGCCTCTGAAGCGCATAATCTGCCATCTAATGAAGATATTGCACCTGAAGTTGGCGGGATAACAATCGGGACCTTCTCGGAACCTCCACCAAGTGGTGTTGAGTCCAGAGCGATAATAGATGTCCATCAGGATAGTGTCATAACTGTTGCACCGCTCGATAAGATTGACGAGATTATTGCAGTTATTGAGCGGTTAAAAAAGACCTCGGCCAAACCGGGAGGTAAGATAGTTAAACAAACGGGTAAGGTGACAGCCGGACCGGAAATTGAACAACCTGTACCGCAGATTGCTCAGACTATCAAAACGCCGGATGAGCCTGAGCTTGAGGTGGTTGTGGAAACAAAGGTTCAAAGGAGGGATGTTTCTGACAAACCTGCCGAGCGGGCCGAGAAGAGTGAGCCCGAACCGGACGAGCTTTTCGACAAGCTTCTTGACTCGCTTGCTGAGGCCGAAGCAACGATGGCTGAATTGGAGCGTACCAGAGTCGAACCGGATGAAGCTGAAGTTCAATTGGAACCTGCCGGCAAAATAGAAACCAAACCGAGCGTTGCCCCAACTTTACCCACTCAGCTGGAGAAGAGAAAGCCTCTCGTAACTTTCGAACAACCTGTAACCGAACCCGAAGAAGTTCTGCAGCAACCCAAACAACTGCAGGCCGCCGAGTTTACCACTGTTATTGAAAAAATGGTTGCGGAAGAAGTTGCCAGGAGATTGGCAGCCGAAGCACCGCAAGAGCCCACTGAACCAAATGAAGAAGTTCTCGTGCCGGACGTTGCTGTCGGTCGTTCGTATCAGCCGAAAGTTACAATCGACGGCAATGAAATGCTCGACCTGAATTTGCCCGATAAGCTTGAAATAATTGATTTGCTGGGGCTGGTGGGTGAGTATTTAAAAGTGGACTATTTGTATGACCCGGCCAAGGTAAAAGGCGCTGTCACTCTCAGACTTCGAGGCCCTATCAAAGTAAAGGATTTGTATCCTCTGCTCGAATCGGTTCTGAAGTTCCAGGGTTTTGTAATGACCCGCAAGGACAACCTTGTAAGGATAGTTCCGGAGACGGATGTTTTAAATATTGACCCTGTTATTATTGACGAGGAGAAAGGCGGAATAGAGGTTGGCGATGTAATCGTAACACGTTTATTCAGGCTGAAATATATAGACACCGAAAGTGCGAAAAATCTTCTCGATGGTATGAAACTCGGAGTAAATATCAATACGTCTGCTTCCGATGTGGGAGTTCTTATCGTCACCGGATACGCACATCGTATGGCTCGCATAGAAAAGCTTCTTGATATGGTTGATAAGCCCGGAGAACAGAAAGAGTTCAGGTTCAGGAAGTTAGAATACACTATGGCGGCGACCCTTGCGCCGAAGGTCAAAGCACTTGCTGAGCAGTTGGGCACGGTAACAATCAGTATTTCGCAGGCCCCGGCTGCCCCGAAACGGCCTCCGGCCAAGGGAAGAGCTCCACAACGCTCCAGTAAGCAGCCACAAAGGAGACCTACACCGCAGAAGGCCGCGCCCACTGGGGAGGGCGTGTACCTCGATTTTGACGAAAGAACAAATCGTATTCTAATGATAGGGCTTGAAGAGCAATTGGCAGTTGTTGACAAATTAATAGATACTCTTGATGTTGAACAGGCTGACCTGCGCACTATCCGATTATACGACATCCAGAATGTCGGCGCCGAAGAAGTGCTGGAAAAGCTTAACGAGCTTGGTATAATCAGCAGTTTCAGCGGCACTTCCCGCCGGGGCGGTTCCAGAATCGGTGGCGGCAGGCCTACCGCGGCAGGCAGTACTGCTGCAGCCCAGCGCCAGCGTCAGCAGGCTGCTGCACAAACGGGACGTCGAGGCGCTGGTACAGAGGAGGCTCTTGAGCAAGAGCCCCAGGTCGTGGTAATTGAGTCGACAAATTCACTTTTGGCTAATGCTACGGATGAGCAGCATGCAAGGATAGCTATGATTATCGGTTACGTGGACAACGAAACACTCGAACGGGCAATACCTTATAAAATTTATTCGCTCGAAAACCAGTCTCCGGTAGATGTGGCGGATGTATTGAATAAGCTTATCCAGGAAACCGTCACGGACAAGGCGGGCAAGATAGAGCAGGTGATACAAAAACAGGATGAGGACATTGTTATCGTTCCCGATGAAAATACATTTTCCCTCATTGTTTATGCCAGCAAGAAAAATCAGGAATGGATAGGCAATTTGATAAAGAATCTGGATAAGCGAAGACCGCAGGTCTTGATAGATGTCTCACTGGTCGAGATAACACGAAACGAGGATTTCGAATACGACCTGAACATAATCTCCAATGCCAAGGATGCCGTGGTGGACAATATTGTTGTAAAGAGTGCTACTGGTTTACCTGCATCTGCAGGTTACGCTCTTGAAGGTGCGTGGAATTTAACAGATGCAGATGGATTAAATACCTATCGAACTCAGGCTTTTTACTCTGATAAAAAGATACAGGCTGTTTTTTCGGCCATGGACACAAAAGATTACGGCCGGATTCTCGCCCGCCCGAAGGTTCTCGTCAATGACAATGAGCAGGGACTTATAAGGACTACTCAGAAGACATATGTTTCTGAGACAAGCATGACCTACGGAAGTCAACAAGCCGAGCAGCCGCTTACGAGCACAACATGGACCCCTTATGAAGCCAAGATTGAACTGACTATTACGCCTCACATCAGTGAAGGCGATTTGCTCCGTCTTGAAGTCGAGATGATTCGTGAGGACTTTTTGGAAACAACGGAAGGTGGTCCGCCCGATTACACGACAAGCAATATCAACACCATTGTCACGGTCCCCGACAAGAGCACCATTATCCTCGGCGGACTGACAAAGCTCAATCAGGGAAAAGGTGGAAGCAAGGTCCCGCTGTTAGGCGACATTCCCCTTGTTGGGGCGCTGTTTCGCAGTGTGAGCAACGCTAATGATGAAAGACAACTGTATATCTTTGTGAAAGCCGACATACTTCGTCCCGATGACACCATCGAAGGTTCCAGGCAGCTTGTGGAAATTTCAAAGAGAAATAAGGTTGCTTTTGAAAGAGCCGAGCGCCTCTTTCAGGAGCATCAGGATATCCCCGGAATTAAACCTGACCCGATAGACCCAATCCATGTTCTTGAATCCGAATAGTGGAAAACGTGAAATGTGAAATGAAAACCTGATAAAGCTCTGAATTGTAATTTTGTACCTTTAGCTCTAAGTTTTTTTGGATGCTTTGAGTTTTTGCTTTTTATGAGAGAATTACTAATACAAACCGCTAAAAAGACAGGTCTTGTCGATGCTGAGCAATTGGCCGGGTATCTTGAAAGTAACAAGGGGCAGGAACGGCTTGATGAGGTCCTGCTTCGGTGCCCTTACTTTACCGAAGATTCTGTGCTGAAGCTCTTTGCGGCGGCATTGGGCCAGGAGTTTTTCGAAGAGATACCCACAAAAAAAGTCCCTCAGGAATTTGTTGAAGCAATCCCCGCCACCTATGCACAGCACCATTATCTTATAGGTATAAGGCCGGAAGATGATAATGGGGAGCTTATCATTGTTTTGTCCAAACCATTAGACGCCAATGCCCTGGATAATGTCTCGAAAATGACCGGTCTGCCCGTCAGCGCCGCTGTAGCAACCCGCACCGCAATTACCTCTGCCATCGATGTTGCCTATGAGCAAAGGACGACTGTCATCGAAGAGGTGGCCGAAGAGCTCGATTCGCAAAATCTCGACCAGCTTATTGATGAAGTTGCAAGTTCGAATGACCTGCTTGATGTTGTTAATCGCCCCCCGGTTATCAGGCTGGTAAATGATATTCTTTTTCGGGCATTGCAGTTAAGGGCCAGCGATATACATGTCCACCCTTATGAGACAAAGATTCAGATTCGCTACCGTATTGACGGTATTTTATATGACACTTTGAGTCTGAACAGGAATGTTCTGCCCTTGATTATCTCCCGTATCAAGGTTATGGCGGGAATGGACATCGCCGAGCGCAGGATGCCGCAGGACGGCAGGTGCACCGTCAGGCTGGGTCAGCGCGAGGTCGATTTGCGTATAAGCACCGTGCCTACCAGCTACGGTGAACGCAGCGTTATGCGTGTGCTGGATAAAAGCACCGCTCTTTACGGCCTGGATGAGCTTGGGCTGGGTGAGGAAGACCTGGAAAAGTTTGATTCGCTGCTTGGCCGAACTCACGGCGTCATTTTCGTAACAGGCCCCACCGGAAGCGGAAAAAGCACTACTCTCTATGCCTGCCTCAGCCGGCTTAATTCCGCTGAGAAAAACATTATGACCATAGAAGACCCAATCGAATATCAGCTTGAAGGTATCAGCCAGATGCAGGTCGCCAGCAAAAAAGGTATGACTTTTGCCAATTCACTTAGACACGTGCTGCGCCAGGACCCCGATATTATAATGGTCGGAGAAGTCCGGGATATTGAGACCGCTCGTATGGCCATCCAGTCCTCGCTTACAGGACACCTCGTATTCAGTACCCTGCACACCAACGACGCTGCAGGCGCCATCAGCAGGCTGCTGGATTTGGGCGTTGAGCCGTATTTGGTAAGTTCGTCCCTCATTGCCGTTATGGCACAGCGACTGGTGCGAAAGGTCTGCCCGGATTGCAAAGAAGAATGTCAGCCTACGCCGCGAGAATTGAGGGAGCTTGGTTTGCTGAGTGCCGACGCCGGCTTGTCTGACATCGAAGAAAAGAATGGAAAGTTTTTTGTCGGTAAGGGGTGCGATAAATGTTTTCAGACCGGTTTTAGAGGACGAACCGGTGTTTATGAACTGATGATGATTAGTGAAGAAATACAGGAGCTGATATACAGAAGGGAAAGTGCCGGAGCCATAAAGAGGGCGTCATTAAACGGCGGGCTGCAGACTCTGCGAATGGACGGTACCGGAAAAGTCATTAAAGGCATAACAACTATAAAAGAAGTTTTAAGAGTAACCCAGGCAGATATAATGTAATTCGTGTTTGGAGTATTGTGTAAAAAAAATCAGGCACAGTACGGGATATTAAAAATGCCAAGATATCATTATATAGCTATAGCCACCGGCGGTAAAAAGTCAAAAGGCACCATTACCGCAGAAAGCCCATATTCGGCGAGGAAGCAGCTCAGGGTTCGCAATATCCATCCTACATCGATTACCGAGATTGGCTCGGGAGCTGAGGTCAAATCCTCGTTGTTTTCATTTTTCTCAAAAGGAAGTAAGACCCAGCTCATCGATTTCACAAAGCAGATGGCGACGCTGCTTAATTCGGGAATTAAACTGACCGAATCACTCTCGGTTCTCACTCTGCAGGTCACCGATGCACGATTCAAGAACGTTCTTACCGACATTCGCGACCGTGTCATTACCGGCGAGTCGTTTACCGATGCATTGAAGGATTACAGCGATTATTTTGATGTTATATACATAAGTATGGTACGAGTGGGTGAGGTTACCGGCTTTCTCGGTGAAAACTTTGCTACTATTGCCGGCTTTATGGACAAACGCCGGCGCGTAGAATCAAAGGTAATTACAGCCATGGTCTATCCGATGGTTCTGATTTTGTTTTGCCTGGCGGCGATTTTTATTTTGACCACAGCCGTCATTCCGAAGATAGCAGAACAGATTGCAAAAACGGGCCGGGAACTGCCCTGGATTACAAAAAGATTAATGGATGTAAGCCATATTCTGACCAGTTGGTGGCTGCTGGTGGTGATTTTAGTGATTGCAGGCATTGTTTTTGCATATAAACGTTTCGTCAGCACTGAAAGAGGAGCCTATTTACGAGATAAGCTCATATTGTCCCTGCCTTTGTTCGGCCCTCTTATAAAGCAGCGTGTTGTTGCGCGTTTTGCCTCGACTCTTTCGACGCTTCTCGGCTCCGGGCTTGCTATGGCCGAAGCCCTTGGAGTTGTCTCCGAAGTAACCGGAAACACTCTTATGAGAAACGCTATACGCCAGGCTCGTGAAAGAATTCTCTCCGGCGCCGATATCGCAACGCCGTTGAGAGATAGTGGCGTCATCGACCCTACGATTGCACATATGGTGGCCGTTGGTGAAAAAAGTGGTGAATTGGAAACAATGCTTAAAAATATCAGTGCGAACCTTGAAGCTTCGACGGATGTAGTTATTGAAAGGTTGAGCGCCGTAGTTGAGCCTGTCATTATAATTGCTATGGCCGTGATAATTGGTATAATTGCTTATGCGACAATATTACCGATATTGGAAGTTTCATCGGGTAATTTTTGATTATATCGATTAGCGGATTTTCTTTAGTGCCTTCGGTAT
This sequence comes from uncultured Pirellulales bacterium, assembly GCA_964539795.1. Classification (GTDB taxonomy): domain Bacteria; phylum Planctomycetota; class Phycisphaerae; order Sedimentisphaerales; family Anaerobacaceae; genus CAZTKW01. The sequence goes on along the minus strand of CAZIKS010000001.1, from coordinate 19,685 downwards.
CATTTTTAGGAGATTGAGAACGAATGGAAAAAAGAAAGAAAAATGTGAAAAGCGGTTTTACGATGGTCGAGCTTATGGCTGTGCTGATTATCATTGGATTGCTTGGAACCCTGGTAGCGACAAAGGTGATCTCGAATATTGAGAGGGCAAGAAAGACTACCACAAAGAGCAACCTTAAGGAACTCCATCGTATGGTCAATCAGTTCAAACTTGACACCGGCCGGTTCCCGACCGAAGAAGAAGGGCTTTATGCTCTTATCGAAGAGCCCAGCGACGTTGAAGGTTATCAACCGGGAGGATATCTGGAAACTACGGATGTGCCGAAGGACGGATGGAAAAAAGAGTTCATCTACGAGCTTTATCCTGAGAGCGGCAAGGCTTTCGTAATCATCAGCTACGGGGCCGACGGTGAAGAAAGTGGTGAAGATTATGACACCGACTTATACAGCACCGACGCAGACTGATTTTGTTGCCATGTATAAGTATAACCTGATGTGTGAACCGGACGGTATTGGCAATACGCGATACGAGATGCGCACCGTGAGATCCGGTCTTACATTGACCGAAACCATAGTGGTGGTTTTTATAGTGTCCTTGTTTGTGATGTTGGCGCAGATGAATTTTTCCGGAGTGCTCAGAAAAAGTACCTTTAAGGCGCAGGTGCAGGATTTTGTTTCGACAATGCAAATGGCCGTCAACGCCGCCGCAGAGAGTAACAGGAGATACGAGGTGATTATCGACCTGACCGAGCAAAGCTATATGCTTCGAGAGATTACTTCCCCGGATATATTTGCCGATGTCCTCGAAGAAGAAATCATTGTCGAAAATTATTTTAGTGAAAACTGCTGGCTTGAATATGTTTTGTTTGATGATTATGAAATAGCCTCCGAGGAAAGTTTCAGTTTCACCAACGAAGGCAGGGCAATGTTTAGGGCCGGACATTCAGGCTGGCAATACGGCGGTGTAATCGTTCTGCTCGACGAAGACGACAGAGCCTACACGGTGGTAGTTAACCGCATAAACAAAACAGTTATATTGCAGGAAGGCGAAATTGAACCTTTGACGCCGAGAAGTCAGAATGAAATACCTTTTTAATAAATCGTATCTCGTTAAACGTGGAAAAAATACGCATAAATAAGATAACAAAGACCGGATGTGCAATATGAGTTACCGGAAACAGCATAAATATTGCCGCAGGGCCTTTAGCCTGGTGGAAGCGACAACTTCCTTAATCATATTGGCATTTATTAGTTCCAGTGTTCTGGTTGTCATAAACCGCTGTGTGGTTGCGACGGCCGATTCGACCCTGCGGATGCAGGCCTTTGAGGTTGCTCGCGAGAATATGGAAATGCTTCTCGCACTCGATTCGGTTGAGGAGATAGTTAAGTATGGTTATAGTGAAAAGTATCCAGAAATTCAATGGCAGACAATCGTTGAGTCTTTTTCAGCTCCTTCTCCGGATTTTTCTAAACCAACGTCATTGGGATGGGTTCGGGCGATTTGCTCGGCTGAGTATGTTGATTCAGATGGAGAGCAACAAAAGGTTGAGATGGTGCACTGGCTGACTAATTTGACACAGAAACAAATGGAGCAAATCGCTGAAGAAAAACGGCTCGAAGAAGAAATGCTCGCCCAGATGACTGAGCAGGAGCGGATCGAGTGGGAGAAGAATAAAAGTCAGGAAGTTAATCCGCCAGACTATATTGATCCGGGGTCTGGGCCATAGCCGTCGCCTGGCCTGGAGCCCCCGACCGATTCGGATGGATATCCTACGAATCCTAAAGAATTTCGCGAATTTATTGAACGACTGATGAGATGGCTTAGGGAGCAAGTCAGATATATTTATTATGAAGAACATTACTTACAAAACATGCAGGAACAGGAAGGCTTTTACGCTGGCTGAGGTTGTTGCCGCGCTGACGATAGGCTCAATGGTTCTGGTTGTTGTCCTGGGCATTTACACCCGTGCCGAGCAAACCGCCGCTTCAATTACATATAAGCTTGACAGTAACCTTCTTCCGCGAGAGGTCCTGCAGCGCATCGCAGAAGACCTCGACGATATTGTCGGGGCAAACTCTGATACCAAAATAATCATCAGCAGGAATAAACTCGACCACCTTTTTCAAAGCGCCCGAATAGAAATTATAAAAACTATAAATGACAGCAAAAATAATCCTGTGACATTTGAAAAAATCGTATGGCAGAGCAGCTATGATTATGACAGTTGGGTCGATGGCCTTGTCTTATATCGAAGTCACACAGGAATGGCCGTGGAAGATAAACTTCTTGATGAGCTAAGAGTTGATGAGGAGAAGGAATATTCTTTTGTTCCAATTTGCGAGGGTGTCACTTTTTTCAAAATACAGGTTCCCGTAGGAGATAAATTACAGAACCGATGGGTCAGTGATAAGCTGCCGCCCGGTATTATAGTGACTATTTCTTTTGCCGAGCCTTTTAAAACTGTAGAAGGTTTTTTTGATATGCCAGATGAGGAAAAAATCACGCGCACCATAGCCATTAATAGAAGCAGAAAAATCAAGTTCAAAGTCGTGCAAAAAGATTACGACGGTTTTTTGGAAGACCTTGAAGAAAACCAGAAGACCGAGGAAAACGAACAAGACCCAAACGACCAAGCAACTGAAATAGATTAGGAAGATGAATAAGTAAAGGTCGAATATGAATAAAGTCCGAGAAAACTTTTGTAATTGTCCAAATTGTGCGCAATTTAACCACCGAAAGCGCTTGGAAAAGGCTAAGGTTAAACTAATCCGGCTCGGCATTGAGAAAAACGCCAATCGTTCGGGCATTGTCTTAATGGTGACACTCGTGCTTCTGGTAGTGCTTTCGACTCTCGGCTATACCTTAAGCAGCCGCATCGCTGCCCAGCGCCACCGCGATTTTTATATCATAGATTACCAGGCCGCCCGTTACGGCTGTGACTCGGCACTCAAATACGCTTTTGCCGTGTTGTCGGATATTAATACCCCCGAGTTGGTTTTCCGTTCGGAAGAGCCGGATTTTTCCGATTTGTTTGCTCTCAGCGAACTCGAATATCAGGAGTTTCTCGCCCAGTGGGCCGAAGAGCAGATGCTGGAGCAGGACGATTCCGACATAAACCCCGATTTGGATAATTTACTTGCTCTCTTTGATAGCACCGACAATAACGATTTTAATAATATCGACGTGACCCCTTATTTCGATGACCCTAACATTGTTATGGTGCGAGGTCCCTATGGTCCGACATGGCCCCTTATAGCCGAGCCAACCGAGTTTGAGATTGGAACTGCCACCGTTAAGATTGAAATCGAGGATGAAAACGCAAAATACCCCATCGGTTGGGGGATGCTCGATGATGAGGAGATTCAGCGGGAGGCACAGGCCGGCTTCGAGACTTTCTGCGAGTGGATGGGTATCGACCAGGTCCAGGTTGAATTGCTGAAAGAGCAGATGGAGCAGATAAACGAAATAAGGCCCTTCACCCTTGACCTAAAACCGATTACTATAAGTAAAAAAGTCCCGTTACAAACTGCCAGACGGACTGGCCGAACCCGCACGACGAGACGTACAAGAAGACCACGCACAAAAAAAACCAAGAAAACAATACCAGTCGCTGCGCAGATTGCCGATTTTGCCAAACTTTTTCACAGTTCGATGATTGATACCGACGAACTTGCCAGACCCACTATAATCAGTGAAACCAGAAAAGAATCGGCCCTAAAGTATATCGGAATGTGGGGATCGAGAAAGGTTAATATAAACACAGCACCTCGCCATGTACTCGAAGCCGCTTTTACTTTCGGTGGTGACGCTACGGAAATCGCCGATGAGATTATTGAGCGAAGGCGCATAGAGCCTTTCACGGATTTTGAGGATTTAAGGACAACCCTTTTCAGGTATGCCGATTCTCTTGAAAAATGTGAAAAATGTATCACAACCACCAGCACTTTCTTTACTATTAAAGTAACTGCTGTACGCGGAGTGGCCAGGGCCTCAGCCGTTATAGCCGTCATGAAGGAAAAAGGGAAATGGCGGCGAATTGCCGTCTTCTCCGGTTAAAATGACTAAAGAATGGAATTTGACACAGTATCGAAATGAACTGAATATTGACTCTGCAGGAGCTTGTTGGAAGTGGAAAAACAAAACTATTTGGGAATATATCTAAGCAAACGGTCCGCAACGGTTCTCTGTCTCGGCTCCCAGGACCGTGAAAGAAAACCCGTCGCATGTTTCTCCGTCTCTGTTGAAGACCAGCAGGAACAGAATCCGCAGCAGCTTGCCGACCTCATCGCTCAGGGCTGCGCCGAGAGACAATTGAATTTTTCCGACGTTGCGGTTGCCCTTGATTGTTCGATGTTTATGCAGCATAATATACACAGCGAATTTACCGACCACAAGCAAATCGCTTCCACCGTCAGGTTTGATACCGAGGAAGCTCTTGCTACCGATGTAGCCGACATTGCCATCGCTTTTGATATAACTTCGACCGACCAGACAGGTTCCGACCTGACTGCCTTTACCGCCCAGCGAAAGGTGCTCTCGGGTATTCTCCTTGCCCTTCAGGCTAATAATCTCGACCCTGTAACAATTGAACCCGACGCTCATTGCCTCTCGAGATTTATCAGCCGGCGGCTCTCTTCGCAGGAATCCGAACAGGCAGGGGCCTTCTATGGAATGTTGTCCCGCCGAAGCGGTTATTTTATTACTTTTACCGATTCACAAAAAGCCCCGATACTCCGAACGTTTCTAATCGGCTCCGGCCAGAACAGGGCACAACTCCTCGCAAGGCAGGTACCTGTAACAACGGCTTTGATTAAATCCGATGAGCCGATAAACCTCCTTGAATTTTTCGATTCCACCGCCTCGGTAGACCCTCAGCATCTTAACGAAACTCTCGGCATCGAAGTCAAAGCTTTGAATTTAGCCGAAGCGGCAGATGACCCGCAGAGCCTTGCTGATTGTGCAGACCCCGTCGAGTTCGCAATTGCCTATGGTGCCGCTTTGGCCGGCCTCGAAAAAGCCCAAACCGTAAATTTCCGCAATGATTTCAGTCCCTACCAAGGAAAAAAGTTGAGATTGCAAAAGACACTAAAGCTTTTAAGTATAGCCGCTACGGTTCTTTTGTTTACTCTCGGTGTTTATTTTCAACTACCGTTATCTCGGGCAAACAAAAATCGCACCCGCCTGCGGGAAAAACTCGCCGAACAATACACCGCTGTTATGCCGGGAAGCAAAAAAGCCCCCTCAAGGGCCTCTGCTGTCGTAAAAAGACTTGGCGGTGAGCTAAGACGCATAAAAGAAGTCAAGAGCGGCCAGCTAAGCGCATCGGGCGAGCAGTCGATATCAGCAAAATTAACACAGGTCCTTGAGGCCTTGAACGAATGTGCTGCACAGACAAATCTGAACATTGAATCAATCTCTATTACCGGTAAGGATATTCGTATTGTCGGCGATACTTCCAATAGCGGAAACACACTGAAATTGTTCAAGGCTATAAATGACAGGATGGAAATATCATCACAGGAATTCGGAGCAAAAGGCGGCCGGAGCAATTTTTCCCTCGCTGTTATACCTAAAAAGTAGTTGAGGAAAACGTTATGAAAGACATATACAAAAATCCGATTTTGTACTACATACTCGTCCCCGCTTTAGTGGCTCTCTGGCCATTACTGGTCTGGGCAGTATATTTACCTGGCACAAGGGACAGTCTGCAGAAAGATATGGAACAGTATGCAAAGGCTCAGCAAATTATGGCACAGATTTTGGAGCTTGACCCCGAAAGACTCAAAATCTCAGGTACCAGCACAGCCTCTGCTGATTTTGATTATGCCACCGGTGTTTTTGAGATTGCCAATTCATGCCAAATACCCGACACCAGTTACAAGATCAGTTCCAAGCCCCCCCGCGTTAAGGACCGCCAGAAAACCCAGAGTGCCGTAGTCCTCTTGGATAATGTGGACATTACGAAATTTGCCGAGTTCCTTTCGAGAATTCAGCTTCGATGGGCAAATCTCCAGTGTGAGAAGGTTAAACTTACAAAAAAGGAGGGCCTCCCCGACGCATGGAAAATTAACCTCGATTTCAAGTATTACTATTGATAACCTCTCGCCTCAAAAATGACAAATCCATCAGAATCAGCCATTTGCAGAAGGGCAATAGCATTTTGCCTGGTGATGCAGTTACCTTGCTTTGGGGATATCAAGAAGAACGAATTTGTACTCATAACTTGACATAGAACACGGCTAGTTGTCACAATATAAATCCCACCGGGAGGACGATGCTAAACATAAAGAAAAGCAACTCGTGAGGGTAAAATTATCATTTATTTTACAACGGTTGTGGTATACTATGTTTTAGAGTAAAGTATGCAGTGTTACATTTTAATTTATTATAAGTATTGGCAGTGATGTGTGAACAGCCGGAGGCCGAAGTGAACGAAGAATACCCGGCATCGGCGAAGGTGTATCTGACCGAAGAAGGCGTCAAGTTCAGCATATTAGATATGCTTGCCTACTTCGAGAAATACGGTGCGATGCGTGTCTCAGACCTGCATATCAAAATCGGGGTTCAGCCGGCCTTTCGAATCGACGGGGACTTAGTAAAGCTCAAGGGCGAGCCTATAACGGCGGAACTGGCAAAGAAGTTGATATATCCGTTGCTGAGCGAGAAAAACCTGGGGACTTTCAAGGCCACGCATAATGTTGATTTTTCTTATCGGATGGGGGGACTGCAGTTTCGGATAAATATTTTCCAGGAAAATGACGGCATATGTGCGGCAATACGCGCGCTTTCGCTTACAATCCCGAAAATAGAGACAATCGGTTTTCCAAACGACGTATGGGAGGATATTGTCGATTTGAAGCAGGGGCTTGTTCTTTTGACGGGGATTACCGGGGCGGGCAAATCAACGACGATAGCCTCGCTAATCGACCGCATAAGTGAGAAACGAGCGTGCAGAATAATAACCTTAGAGGACCCGATAGAATATATCTTTAACCAGAAAAACTCGATGATTTCACAGCGAGAGGTGGGCAGAGATATTTCATCCTTTCAGGCCGGGCTTAGAGCGATGATGCGAGAGGACCCGGATATAATATTCGTCGGTGAGATGCGCGATAAAAAAACGATATCGATGACGCTGATGGCTGCGGAGACGGGGCACCTTGTTTTTTCGACGCTGCATACGCGGGATGTTACAGGGACGGTTACACGGATACTGGATTATTTCCCATCAGGCAGGCAGCAGGAAGTTCAAAACCAGCTTTCACTCAGCCTGTCTTTTATAATCTGTCAAAAACTGGTTCCGAGAAAAGATGAAAACGGGCGGCTTGTGGCGATGGAGATACTTAATAATAACTATGCTTGCGCCAATATAATACGGCTGGGAAAAATAGAGCAGTTGTATTCACAACTGCAAATCAAGACCCAGGACCGTCCGGAAGAGAAAATGATAACAATGGAGAAACACCTCGCGAGACTGGTAAAAGCTGATAAGGTTGACCTGCTCGAAGCCAAGAAATGGTGCAATGACATTAAGAGTTTCATTAACGAAATGAAACAGTACTAACCCTAATTACGGCAGTACCATATCGAAGTTGAGCTTTTCATTTTTTTGTTGTTGTCGGGCGGCATTGTTGCGTTTGATAAGTGCCTGCTGTAATCCCTGTCGGGCCCTGCGGTCATTGGGAATGAGTCTCAAAACCTCCCGGTAGTGCGATATCGCTTCATCGAATCTATCCTGCATCGTCAAGACTGTTGCAAGGTTGAGGTGTGCATTATCATAATCGGGTTTGAGTCGGAGCGCCTGGCGGAAGTTTGCAACCGCCTCTTCGGGGTCGCCGTTATTGCTGAGGATAGCGGCCCCTAAGTTGTTATATGTAGTGGCCTGCTCGGGGTCACTTTTCAGTGACAGGCGATAGTACTTGATTGCCTCCGGGTAACGGCGCTGCAACGCAAGCGCCATCCCGAGATTAGTAAGTGCCGAGGGTTCGCCGGGACGTAGCCGCAGGGCCTCTTGCTGGTGCTGGATAGCCTTATCCAATTGGCCCTGCTTCAGCAAAGCCATGCCGAGATTAATATGTATGACGTGGTTTTTGTCGGTAACGGCGAGTGTGTGTTCATAGAGGGTGATGTTATTACGCCAATAAGCAACCTGCTGGCCTGTGCATAGCATCAGGGCCGAGAGGGTCACCATCGCCAATACGCTCAGTATGAGCTTACGGGAATACCAATGGTCTGCCAGGGCATTGACACCCCAGGTTACAGCAATAAACAAACCTGTCAGGGGGACGTAAGTGTATCTATCAGCCATCGCCTGTTCGCCGACCTGAACCAGTCCAATTACCGGCACGAGGGTTCCGATGTACCACAACCAGCCGATCAGTAAATACGGGCGAGACCGCAACCACCATATTGCCAGTAGCGATATTCCCGCCAAAATCAGTCCGGCCTGGGCCACCTGCCATATTGGAATTGTCTTGGGGAGGGGATAATAAATAGCCAGTCCGGTCGGCCAAAATGTCTTATTGATATAATTGACGTAGGAAACCATCGTGTTAGTCAGGCGTATTCCAGGACCCACTCTCTCAAAAGTTCGAACGGCGCCTCCTGTTTGTTGCGCTATATAGGTCAGCACACATGAAATCGCCGTCAAAACAAAAAGCGGTATTTTTTCCCGGAGCAATTTAGCTATTGTTTTTGGGCTATTGCCGATAGAGGCATTTCCTTCAGCCGGTTCGTTTAAATGCAAACGTTGCAGCGGCCAGTAATCCAGAATAAGTAAAACGAAGGGCAAAGTAACCAGCATCGCCTTGGACATCAGGCCGAGGATAAAAAAAGCTACAACTGCGACGTACTTTGCAAAAGAGGGGCGCCAAACATATCTTACATAGGCCCACATAGTCAGGAGCCAAAAAAATGTGCTCAACACATCTTTTCGTCCTGAAATCCAGGCAACGGATTCGACGTGCAAAGGGTGAAGTGCAAATAGAGCGGCCACAAAACCGCTGCGCCAAAGAGCACCGGTTATCCGCTTTAGAACCATAAACAGCAGCAGGGTATTGGCAAAATGAAGGAGCAGATTGGTGATATGAAAGACCTGCGGTTTTGCTTCGAACAACTCGGAGTCGAGCATCAACGACAACCATGTCAAAGGATACCAGTTTCCCGTTGATTTGGTGTCGGTAAAAGCCCAGAGCAGTCCCTTCCAGGTCAGGCCGTTGCGAACCTGTATATTATTGGTGACGTAGAGCGGGTCATCGAAGTTTATAAAACCATAACTGCCCGCCCGCCAATAAACCAACGTCGTGGACAAGACCAATACCACGCAAACAGCAAGAACATACAGCCTATCGGACTTTGGCCTGATCAACACGGAGACAGCCTCGATTTAATTACATATACTTTAGTCATATAAGAGTCTACTATGGAGTTAAGATAAGCAAAATCATACTCAATACAGCCTTAGACAGCAAGCATATCCATTTCAATCGACAAATCCCTGCAGTAACTGATGCAAAAGTTCCATCGGCAGTCCCATTACGTTTGTCAAACTGCCTTCTATTTTCTCAATAAATTCATCGCCGTTTTCCTGTATGGCATAGGCGCCGGCCTTGTCCCGCCAAGATTCGTTTTTGATATGCTCAGTTATTTGCTCAGTGGTCAATTTTTTCGGATAAACATCCGTGGTGTCGCTTTCGACAATTTCGGTGCTGTCACTTAACCTGACGAGCGCAACAGCGGTTATTACTTTATGAGCTTTGCTGAACAGCTTTCTGGTAATCTTTTCGGCATCTTCGGCGTCAGTGGGCTTGCCGATAATTTGTCCGTTAAAATCAACTATGGTGTCGGCTCCAATAACTAGGAAGCTAGGATGTTTGGCGGCAACGGTTTTGGCTTTGGCTAAAGCTAGTTGTTGTGCATGTTGGCAAGGTTCTAAACGCTTGGCCAGAAAGGCCGATTCATCGATATCCGGAACAACAACCTTAAATTCGTAGCCGGCATCGGCTAGGAGCTGTTTTCTCCGCGGCGAAGCGGAGGCGAGAATGATAGATAATTGATGGTCGGACAATTTAATAATCAATTACTTAAAGTGTACGTGATAAACAATTTTCCTGCAGAACGTAATATACTCTTTTTCAATTTGGTCAAAATCATTATCGACATATTGTTCGAATAATTGCGTCCCAACAGCTCGATTCCACCGGACAGTCAGGGGGATATTTCTATCGGCGGCAATGGTTTTATGGGTTTCGCTGAGCGACCAGTTGCCTTTTAGACCGTCCATCAGTAATTGATGATAGTTTTGTAGCCATTTACTATAACTTGCTTCCCGCAAAAAGCGCACGAGGGCATAGGATTGACTGTAAAAGGCTGTCACCGCCTCAGTCTCTTCTGAAACGAGCACTTCTCCGGGATTCAAAGCTATCAAATTTCTCAGCGGTATCATTTTGTCTTTTATCAGCATAGCCTTTAATGCGCCTAATCGGCTGGTATTCAGAGCGGGTTCAAAATAAAACAATCCCTTTTCATACCTGTTGGCCTCGAAGAGCATTGCGATACCTTCATCGAGCCAGCTCGGCAGACGATATTTGAAATGCCTGCTGTCAAACTGATGCCACCCTTCGTGTCCGAGGACTGAAAAGGTTCGTTCTCTGCCGATATTATATACAACACAGGCTCCGTTGAGGTAATATGCACCTGCTTTTATCCTGCAGTACATCGGGGCAGCTGGCCCTGCGAAATTCTTTGTGAAATCTTCCCACTGCAGACGTTCGGCAAAAAGATAAATAGTGAATCTTGTTGTCGTCGTGACAGGACTTGGCAGTTGATTTTGATAGCCTTGATATGCCGATTCGATAAATCCGGGGACCTGCGAAAGCATTAGGGGTTCTAAAAGTGTTGTGAAAATGTCGTAATGAGCGGTAGTAAGTTTCAGTCCTGGGCCGTACTGGTTTTCCCAAACCTGAACAGATTTCATAGCCGGTAAATTCCGACTCTTCAAGTATTTTATCATACCGGCCGGTGTATCAATTCTATCGGTTTTAGCGGTGCGAATCTGGGTTCTATCTTCCTGACAGCCGCTTAAACAAAAAATAGCGATTACACTAATTAGCACAAAATTTCTTATCATAATTTCTTCTTCGGCAAAAAGAACTCATACGTTTAGACCAGAAACTGCTTGTTTTGTCAAGATGGAGTCAAACGCAAGATGCGAAGGGATGATTGTCCGAAGCGAGGGGCTGCTTCTGATGAGCGGGAATTTACAGACAAAGACTTTTTAGACAGTAGAGCCATACACATGCACTATATCTGCAAGAAGTGCGGCAGCGAGATAATCGAAGAATTTACCCTGAGTGACGTTTTTATTGACAACGCGCGATGAACATGGATGTCAGTTGCCAAGTGATTATTAAGTTCCCCTGAACTTATGGAGTAGTACCGGCAAGCCAGTTCTCTGCAAGAATATCAAGGTCGGCAAAATCCACATCCTCCTGGCCGTCCAAATCAGCACCCCCGCAATCACCACAACCAACATCGAGCCAGCGAGAAGCCAGCATGGCAAAGTCCAAGAAATTAACTTCATTGTTGCCGCTGATATCCGCCTCACATGTGTCGCCGATGCCATCCCCATCGGCATCAGACTGATCAGGGTTGTACATTAGCTTACAGTTGTCAGGTCCGTCCTGTATACCGTCATCGTCAGTATCAGGGTCGTTGGGGTCAGTACCATTCTGATACTCTTGTAGATTTGTCAGGCCATCACTGTCGTAGTCGTTGGCACTATCAAAGAGGACAGGATTAAAGCCAAAATTGACTTCCCAGCCGTCCGGCATACCATCTGCATCCGTGTCGAGATTATTGGGTTCGGTATTATTCTGATACTCCTGAAGATTGGTCAGCCCGTCCGAATCATCGTCGTCATCTTTCGTCCCATCATCGTTAAGAGGGTCAAATCCCCAGTACATTTCCCAACCGTCGCTCATGCCATCAGTGTCAGTATCAGAACTTAGTGGATTCAAATCTGACGCTGGATTATAAGAGTTGGCATCACTGTCGTAGGAAATCTCTTCATAATCCGTCAATCCATCGAAATCAGAGTCGGACAGATTAACATCTGTGCCTATTGAAATCTCAAAGTTATCTGAAAGACCATCACCATCAGTGTCCAGCGGTTCAAAATCAGCTACTGTGTAGGCAGTGGTGTTGTAGTCGGGGTGTACTGCTATGGTCAGGCCGGTGTTGGCATCAGATAGAGTAATATGCGACAGCGTATATGGCCCGTTGACATCATGCTTGACTATATCTTCCGCTGTAACTTCCAGTGTGAGTACATTGGGACCGGCTGGTAAATTGACCTCACTGGTTGAAAGCATTTTGATTATGTTATCGTTATTATCGGATAAGGTTGCTGTCAATAAGAATTCGTTTGGTTCGTTGACATCGACCGGCGCTGTGAATTGAAGGATGTCATATAGGCTGTTTCCATTAAGGTCGACTCCAACATCATTGATATCACCGGCAAAGTTGATATCCGGTGCAGAGATAGTAAACGATAGTGGACTCATACGTTCAAAAACAGTACCGGATAATATGCCTGTAGCTGTAATTTGGCCACTGTAGATTCCAACCTGTGTTGTAATATCGAATGTATCAGCATAAATACCGTCATCGGCATTAGCGTCGTTGTGCAGGCCGTCATCGTATAGAACAAGCGAAACTATATTTGTATCAGGTAAAGTAATATCAGCTGTTAAATTAGCGTCTATAACAGGACTGTTGTTCTCCGTTAGTGTAGCGAGGACCAGAACATTGGCATCTGTATTGGCCCAGTCGGGATTAGTGTATGCATACAGCGCGATGTTAGCATCTTCAAAGGCCGTCAGACCGTAATCAACCGAATAGGGTGGCGCTACTGTCGTTGAAAGCTTTAGTATCCAAGTGCCCGGGGCCGGGGAATTAACTTCGTACAGGAATATCTCATCTTCAGTTTCGTAGGTGACGTTTGGCTCGGTCGAAGCATAGCAGGGATCATAGGTTGTTCCGCAGGGATCTGAAAGCGTAAAGGAACAATTTGCATCTGACGTTATTGCCCTGAAATAAGCCGTGCTCGAATCACCTATTGATACTGTTTCTTTTACAGGTGTAAGGCTGTCAAGTTGACCCTCAAAGCCGGCAACAAAATACTGTGGGGCAATTTCAGGCTCGTTGCCGTCGGCTGTGGCAAGTGGCATTTGTATAGAAAGTGTTTGTGAAAGTGGCAACTCCATCCAATACATAATCATTTCCAAAGTGTAAGTATTACGGTAGCAAGAGTAATGGTCGAGTAAAGTATTGGCGGCATCGTGTATAAAGACTTCACATCTTAGTGTTCCGTGAATATTCTCACTGTAATCCCAAATGTATCCTAATGCTGATAGCTTGGGGACCGCACCATCGTTGCCACCACCGATAAATCTACGGTCTTTAAGCATTATCGCATGCCCAAGTTTCAGGAATCTGTCATTAAAGACGTACCTGTAATTTTCACTCCAGAAGGAATATAGCTTTGTGCTGTCTAAATCTTTATTCCACACATTAAAAAAGCTTAAATAGAATGGAGTAAGGTTATATGTTGCAGGATTACTTGGCCAAAAGGCCCTAATCTCCGCTAACGTAGAGCCCGTATGCGGAGTGTGAATAGCAAATATATTAGTCACGATTCCAGGGTTGTCGTGTGCATATTTTCGAGAGATTAGCCCCCCCATACTGTGGCCAACAAGATTTATCTTGGCATCCTTATAATTACCTATGAGCTTACCACTTATGAAAGTTTTAAGTTCATCTGCATTATCATCAATTGATTTGCAACCAGCCAAACCTGGTCCTGGGTAACCTTGTGGTGGAACCCAGCAGGTTACTCCGTTACCTGTAAACCAAGTGTTAACATCCTCCAACGCTTCAGGGTGCTTTTCTGGTTTCCAGTAATTTGCATTGACACCACTTCCAAAAGGCGCGTACCCCCTTACAAGCACAACGATGACCTCAGCTTTTACTTTGACCGTATTCGATCTAATCTGTGTTAAATCGGTAGACTTGAGGACGTATTTGTAGGTTCTGCCGGGCTTAACAGGTTCATACTCCTGCCCATCCTTTGTTTGGTCAGCCTTGACACCTTCATCTATAAATGAGTTTGCTTCGATCTCCCACTCTACCTTATTGGAGCCATCTTCGTCCTTGCGAACAAGAAGGACGCGACCAAAACCTTTGGGCCATTGTAGTTCAATGCTTTTGCCATCCCAGAGGTTAGCTGCCCTAAGGGCATCAGGCCCCACTTTTATCAGATAAACATCATAACCCCCGGCACCGTAAGACGAAGTATCCCCGGCAATTATGTAGCCGCTGTCAGAGGTCTGCTGAACTGAATAACCTACGTCATAGCCGCTTCCTCCGAATGTCTTTTCCCACTGCATGTTACCAGCACTATCGGTCTTTATCAGGTAAACATCACAACCCCCCGCGCCGTAGGAACTAGTCCTGCCGGCAATTATGTATCCACCGTCAGCAGTCTGCTGAACTAAATAGCCTTCATCATAATCGCTTCCCCCGAATGTCTTCTGCCAAAGCATATTCCCTGCCGAATCGGTCTTTATTAGGTAAACATCATAACCCCCCGCGCCGTAGGAACTAGACCTGCCGGCAACTATGTATCCACCATTGGAAGTCTGCTGAACCGACTGGCCAGTCTCAAAACCGCTTCCGCCAAAGGTCTTATCCCACTGCGTATTTCCGGCTGAATCGGTCTTTATTAAATAAACATCCTCGCACCGTTCCTGCGGATTCGCGGCGCAGGAATCAATCAACCCAGCAATTATATATCCCCCATCGCTGGTCTGCTGGATGGAGTAGGCTTGTTCGTTCGCATTGCTTTCGCCGAAGATCCTTTCCCACTGCATATTTCCCACAGAATCAGTCTTTATCAGATAAAAATCGCAATCACATAAGGTCTCCGGATACGGATGCAAGTGGTACCAGTAGCAGGTCATGCCAGCGATTATGTAACCGCCTTCCGAGGTTTGCTGAACCGAATGCCCGCCCTCATAAATCTCATGGTCAGGGTTTGTGCCGAAGGTCTTTTGCCACTCGTTATTGCCGCAAGGATCGGCCTTTATCAAATAAACATCAGAAGCGGTTTCGCCGACGATTATGCCGACGATTATATATCCCCCATCGGAGGTCTGCTGAACCGAAAAGGCCTCCTCAGAACCGCTTCCGCCGAAGGTCTTTTCCCACTCGCTATTGCCGTAAGGATCAGTCTTTATTAAATAAACATCGGCCCATCCCGCCGCCCCGTAGGAATCAGTGGAGCCGACGATTATATATCCGCCATCTGAGGTCTGCTGGACGCAGTAGGCCTCATCCCTCCCGGTTCCGCCGAATGTTTTTTCCCACTGCACGAGCGGGCCATCGGCCGCCGCCATTTCAAGGTCGAGCAAACTGACCGCCAGAACCGCAATCAAAAAACAAACAAGCCTTTTCATCTTTTTCCCCAGTTTTCTACTATTATTTTCGAATATAACGAATTAAAGCACGAAAAGCAAGCAAATATAGGAGTTTTTCGAGACCTTGTGAATTTACGAAAGATACGTTTCGAGACAAAGGAAAACAAGCTCGGGAATCTGTCAGCCATAACCGTAAAGTATCGAAAACCCAGAAAGTGAGGTGATGCCTATGATTGTGTGAAAGTTTTATTGGAGTCGAAGATTGTTCTGGACAGCCTCCGCGTCAATGGCCGTGAATGAATCAAAAGCCATAAGGTAGTTATATATCTTTGAATTCTGCGCCGAATACGTCAGCGGTGAATAGATAGACTTCCGTATCCGGGTCCTTCCAGGCATCGGGGGCCAGGCCCGCCTTGTGTGCACAGCAGTATGAAAGGAATTGCTCTTTGTTCCAGCCGGTCTCTGTTGCGACTTGAGGTAGGAAGCAGCCGGAAGCGAAACTTTTTTTTATATAGATACCGTCAATTCCAAGACGCAGGCTCAACGGCTCATCGGTCCGCTGCAGCGGTGACAGGACCGAGATTTCTATATCCAGTTGCTCCAGCTCATCGGCTGTTATAGGGTCGCCGAAAAAACGCGGGTCGCCGGTGGATGAGGCTTTTGCCATCTCGACAACCAGTTCAATCAAGGGTTTTTCGGAAGTAAACTGGCCGATACAGCCCCGCAGTTTCTCTGCGTTTTTCAAAGTTACAAAGCAGCCGCAAGGAGCATTTAGTTCGGCGTTGTCCGACTTGGGCTGAGGGATTTTGCCGCTGGTGATAACCGCCTCAACGGTATCACGGGCAACCTTGAGGAGCGTTTGTTTTTGAACATTATTCATTTTTCAGTCTGCAAATATATGGACGAATTTTCTCATTAGATAAACGAGCAGAACAAGCAATATGATAACAACAAATGTCGCGATATTGAAATACTTTTCTATCAGGCGGCGCGCCCTCTGGCCAAAGAGATAAAAGAGCAGGGCCTCGCCGCCGAACCTCATTGTGCGAAAAATAACACTTATGGTCACAAATTTTAATAGTGACACTCGCGCCATTCCCCCCAACCAGCTAAAGAGCATATACGGGACAGGAGTAAGGGCCGAGATAGATATAGCCCAGAAATCGTATTTCGTATAAATATCGAGAGCAAGTTGAGCTTTTGAGCCGAAGCCAATTGTGTTGAATAAATCAACGACCCTTTCACCCCCGATGGCCAGACCGAGAGAAAATGCGATTGTACCGCCGAGAACGGAAAAGGCCGAACAGATAAGTCCGTACTTCAATGAACGTTTTGGCTTACCCAGGCAAAGGCCAACAACCAGCACGTCGGCTGGAATCGGCACACATATAGGCTCGGTAATCGCAAGAAGTATAAGGGCCAATATACTAAAACGCGTATCAGCCCACCCGACCACCCAGTCATATAAACGCCTGTGCATATGCCACCAGGCGACGGCCCTTTTGTGCTGTAATTGATTTGAAATATCATTCATTAGGTCACTCGCTATATTTTTTGTACTAAAAATATAAGCAAATTGTTATAATGTCAACAAACATTACTAATACAGTTTGAAAACTATGGCTTTCAAAGAACAGATTACTGCCATTGATGATGGGCTATTGGTGCAGGCCCCTGCTAAAATCAACCTAAGTTTGCTGATAGCCGGCAAGCGCGATGACGATTTTCACGAGATAGAGACTTTGATGGCTAAGGTGGACCTATACGATGAAATCCTTATCCAGCCAGCGGTGAAAGCGGGCATCGAACTAATCTGTCAAGGCCCATATTGGGCTCCGGCTGGGAATGAAAACCTAGTTTATAAGGCTTGTCAAATGCTCCTTGATAGTTGCGGCTTGCAGGCCGACATCAAAATCACACTAACGAAAAATATTCCGGCCGGCTCGGGTCTTGGTTCAGCCAGCACCGATGCAGCCTCAACTCTTTTAGGCCTCAACAAATTCCTTAAATTACAGGTTGAGCCATCCGAACTTAGTCGAATGGCAGAGGCGTTAGGCAGTGATGTTGCCTTCTTTTTGAATGGGCCTTTGGCGTTTTGCACCGGAAAAGGTGAAAAAATTAAAAAAATAGATGAAAAACTTAATTTTTTGGCTCTTTTAATCCTTCCTGATATAAGTGTTTCCACTGAAAAGGTTTATGCTAATTATAAGCACAATTTAAGCCTCTATAAAAAGCTTAATTGTGAAATAAAGGGCCATCTTGAAAAAAACAGATTTGATTTAGTCTTGAAAATGTGCGCAAATATGCTTCAGTCAAGTTGCTTTGGTTTGCATAAGGAGCTTGCTGAGTTTAAAAATGAAATTGAATCGTTAGGTCTTGGGCCTTTGTGCCTGAGCGGTAGTGGCTCGGCTATGTTTTGTATATTTGACAACGCAGATGAAGGAAAAGCCAGGGGATATCAGCGGACAATTAAGCGAGAAATCGGTTGCACAAGCATAATCGTGAATAACAATAGATGGTAAACTTTTAAGCGAGGCAAAGAAAATGGAAATCAGTGAGGTCAGAGTCAAATTAATAGATAATAAAGATGACAGGTTAAAGGCTTTTTGCTCGATGACGATTGACAATGAGTTTGTGATTCGTGACATCAAAATCATCGAAGGGACAAGCGGTTATTTTGTCGCTATGCCCTCAAGGAAGATGAGCGACCATTGCGAAAAATGCGGGGGCAAAAACCATCTCAGAGCCAAATTCTGTAATAACTGCGGAGCATCACTTCCTGAAGAACGTGCAAAGAAAGATTTCAAAGGAAGAATGAAGCTGCACGCGGACATTGCCCATCCGATTAATGCAGACTGCAGGCAAAGAATTCAGAATGCGGTTACTACCGCTTTTAAAGCGGAGATGGAAAAATCCAAGCAGCCGGGCTATAAGCCGGTTGAGCTGGAAGAACCGGACGACGAGGTTCCTGAAATAGTATAGCAGTCAAAAACACAACAATAATAAATGTTCAGTTTTTTGGTGTGCCCAGCTTATACCGTACAGTTCTACCGACGTAAAGGTTGCGTGGGAGGTGATCTACAATTATTTCTGTCTTAAGAGGGGAATCCTTATTGAACCTGAAATGACAGATTGCCTTATATCCAGAATACGGTTCATAGGGTTCAAGACACAGGTAAATGCTTGAGAGATAATTGCGGCCTTAAGAAAGTTTTTTTTTCGTTGAATGCCGATAAAACAACTCATTTATTGTGTAAAATAACTCAAAAGACAAAAAAGAATTTAAAAAAGTGTAAATGAAGCTGTTCTTTTTTTGTGTTTCTTACATTGTAAGGTCCTCGAGGACCTTATCCAGAGCAATATCCAGCCGCTCATTTAGGTTATATTGTCCCTCTGTAAGCTGCTGGCGAACATCTAGAACCTTTTCTCTGCGTACTTCCGGCAACGAAGCAATTTTCTTTAATACCTGGCCAATTGGAGTATTGTTGATATTTTCAAGAATATGCTCCATAATCAAGTCGTCATCGACGGTCAAAGTGTCTTTTACAGAATTTGTAAGCTGGTTTTTTTCATCAATCAAGCCGTTAGAACCCGAATTTAACATGTTCACTACCTTATTTACGGGCCGTGGGGGAAAATACTCCTTATTTTCCCAAGGCCCTATAACCACTATATGTTGTATGTCCTATAAATCCCTTCTAAGACCCAATACATCTTTACAATATTGATATCGACATCGGGAACTGAAAAACTTTAACAAAGTTTGATTTTTGGTTAACTCCATTAAACTACGATAGTTACGTGAGTTGCCGATAAAATAATGGATTTCAATGTCAAAAAACAGCTTTTGTAAAAGCCCGATTTTTAGACCAAAATCCTTGGTAAAAGTATAAATGGGTAAGCTGGGCAATATACTATATATAGTGGATAGAGCTAAGAAAATCGGCATTGTGACATAAATCTATAATATGTAAGGGGATAGGAGTGAAAGTTGAAATATTTGCTGGTTTGGTGAGGAAGGAGGGCTACCTATTACCTAAGGCAAAGGGGCATGAATTGATTTTGGGCTGAAAATGGGGGTGGTTTTGTATTGAGGGTTTTAGGGCACCCTTGTTTTTGAGTCAAAAATGGGGGTGGGGGTTTAAAAAAAGTCGAAAAAAGTCACAAAATGACCAATAGTGTTCGGCACAAGAATTGCTATCCCATTCT